>JAZRXB010000309.1:0-2960 GCA_045600005.1 Eubacteriales bacterium
ACCTTCGTTCAGCCCCGGTTTTCATTCGTTTCACTCTGCCGGGCGTTCGACCAGTAAGATCCGGGTGTTCCGGAACGTCCCGCCGTCCGGGACGAACGCCGCGTTCGCTTCCCCGGCGGTTTCGAGGACCGTCAGACAGCCGCCGAGCGTCGTCAGCGCTTCGTCCGCGGTTTTGCAGGAGACGCGGTAGGAAGCCTCGCTTCCCGTCACCTTCTGCGCCGCGTCCGCGAAAACGACCGCCGGTTTCCCGCCGAACAGCCCTTCCAGCGTGTCCGCGTAGCAGACCAGCACCGCCGTGTCGGCAAACTCGCCCTGCGCCTTCACGTAAGCGTCGAGCAGCGATTCGAGCGGCGCGGCGTCATTCCTGACGTTCACGCCAGCCGTGTTCGCGGTTTTCGGCGTATAGAGGAACGGCGCGGTCGTCTCAAACGAGTACGAATCGCCGTACTGCGCGGCAGCAAGACGCGGATCGTTCGTACCGGCCGCCGTATTCGCGCCCGTACCGTCTGTCGCGGCTTCAAAGCCGCCCGCATCGCTGTCCGCCGTCACGGACGGCTCCGAACCATCCTTGGCGCCGACTGCCGCGCGGTTTGCGCGCCCGATCAGCCCGCTGCCCGCGATGCAGATCACCGCCACCGCACAGGCGACCGCTGCGCTTCCCCACGACAGGAACCGGCTCCAGCGGAGCTTCGGCTTTTCCTGCGTCACGTGCGCAAGCTCGCTCATCACAGCTTCGTGAAGTCCCGCCGGAACGCCGAGATCCGTGTTCCGCACGAGCGACACGAGCTGTTCCCTTTCATGAAATTCCTTCCGGCAGCTCTCACAGACCGCCAGATGCTCCCTCAGACTGTTCGCTTCGGCTTCGGTCGTCTCGCCGTCGAGCTGCGTGTCCATCAGCCCGAACGCTTCGTCACAGCAAAGCGCCTTATTTCCGATCTCACCTTTCAGCATTTCAGTCACCTCACCACGTTCATTCTGCCCCGTTAGACGGAGAAGTTTCGGAAAAGTTCCCGCTTTTTTAAGATTTTCTTAAAAATTTTCCTGTTTTATTCAAATTTTCTGCCAAATTTATTCTCCCGGCAGGATCCCCGCGAAATTTTTGCTTTCCCGCATGATCTCACGAAGCGCGGCGCGCGCGCGGTTGAGCCGCGACTTCACCGTGCCCAGCTCGAGCGACAGCATCCGCGCGATCTCGTCGTAGCTGAACCCCTCGATGTCCCGGAGCATCACGACCTCGCGCTGCTCGTCGGGCAGACTGTCGATGGCGGCGCGGACCAGCGCGGCGGTCTCGTTCCGTTCGACCCGTTTTTCGGGCGACGCGGCGGTCGATTCGTCGGCGGGTTCGCTGACGCGCTCGTCGCCGTCGTCGTCGGTCTGCGTCATGTCGACCTCGTGCGGACGGCGCGCGGCCGAGCGGAGGAAGTCAAGGCAGGTGTTCATGCTGATGCGCCACACCCACGTCGAAAACCGGCATTCGCCCCGGTAATTCGGCAGATGCCGCCAGACCTTCAGGAAGACCTCCTGCGTCAGATCCGCCGCGTCCTCGTCGTTTTTCACCTTCTGGCGCACGGCGTGGTAGACCATGCGCTCGTATTTCGTGAGCAGCTCGCCGAACGCGCCCTCGTCTCCGCGCTGCGCGGCTGCGACGAGCGCTTCCTCGCTGTCTATCCGGTTCATGAAAATGCCGCGCCTCCCTTCGACGATGATTTTCTGACGTTTTGAAAATTTCCGCGGACGTTTGCAAATGTCCGTCCGCACCTCAATAATAAGACGTATTTTCGCGCCGACGGTTCCGTCCGCGCGAAAAATTTGTCGAAAATTACCAGATTTTCTCCCGCTTATTCGGGATTCTGCTCAACGATCGCGGCAAAGATCGCTTCGACGTCCCCATAAGCCGCCGCCGAGTTGATCTGCCCTCTCGCATACGCCGCGCCGCGCGGCGATTCCGCGCCGTTCCTGCCTTTCAGATACCACGCGAGCTGCCTGCGCGATTCCAGCACCGCCCGCTTTTCGCCCTTTTCCCCGATACAGAGACGGAGCTGTCCGAGCGCCGTTTCGGCGCGTTCCCGCCACGTCGGCGGCGTGAACGGCTTCCCGGCGAGCCTTGCTTCGATCTCGGCGAACAGCCACGGGTTGCCGAGCGCGCCGCGCCCGATCATCACGGCTTCACAGCCCGTCCGCTCGAGCATACGCAGCGCGTCGTCCGCCGTGAAGATCTCGCCGTTGCCGATCACCGGGATGCGCACCGCTTCCCGGATGCGCCGGATCTCGTCGTAGTTGATCGGCGCGGAAAAGCGCCCTTCCCGCGTCCGTCCGTGGACCGCGAGCATGGACGCGCCCGCGTCCTCCATCCTTTTCGCAAATTCGACCCCGCAGACGCTCGCTTCGTCCCAGCCGATGCGCATTTTCACCGTCACCGGAAGCGGACACGCCCGCACGACCTCGCGCACGATCCTTTCGGCGAGCGCCGGGTCGCGGAGCAGCGCCGAGCCGTCGCCGTTGTTCGCCACCTTCGGCGCGGGACAGCCCATGTTGAGGTCGACCGCGGCGGGCAGGATCTCGCTCTCGCAGTACCGGTAGCTGTTTTCGGCGATCTTTTCCGCCGCTTCTGCCATGATGAGCGGGTCGCTGCCGAAGATCTGCACGGCGACCGGCTCCTCGCTCTGGTATATTTTTCCAAGCACGGCGGTTTTCCGGTCCTCGAAGTGGAGCGCCTTCGCCGAGAGCATTTCGGTGCAGGTATAGCCCGCGCCGAAGCGTTTGCAGGTCAGGCGGAACGCATGGTCGGTCACGCCCGCCATCGGCGCGAGCGCGGTCCGGAAGACCGGCAGTTTTGCCGCCGGTCCTGCCGCCGCTGACTGTACAATCGGTTCCGTTTTCATCGTTTTTTCCGTTCGTCCGGCTTACCGCCGTAACCTCGTTTTCGTCCGGCTTACCGCCGGATCTCGTTTCGTCCGGCT
>JAZRXB010000310.1:0-5086 GCA_045600005.1 Eubacteriales bacterium
CGTCGGAGTCGTGTTCCACTCCGGAGATTTCAAGCTTGACGTTTCTCCCATCGACGGAGAAATGATGGACGTGACAAGGATCGGAGAATACGGCAGGGAAGGCGTTCTTCTCCTTCTCTGCGAATCCACGAACGCAGAGCACTCGGGATTCACCCCCTCCGAAAGAAAAGTCGGCTCTTCTCTTGACCAGATCTTCATATCGCACACCGATAAGAGAGTCATTATCGCCACGTTCTCGTCGAACGTCCACCGCGTCCAGCAGATCCTCAACGCTTCCGCTTCGCACGGGCGCAAGGTCGCCGTCACCGGGCGGTCGATGATCAACATCGTCGAGACCGCCATCGAGCTCGGCTACATGAACGTCCCCGACGGCACGCTGATCGACATCAACGACATCAAAAAGTACCGCGACGATCAGCTGACCATCGTCACGACCGGCAGTCAGGGCGAACCGATGTCGGCGCTCTACCGCATGGCGTTCTCCGACCACGACAAGGTGGAGCTGGGACCGAACGATCTGGTCGTCATCAGCGCGAACCCCATCCCCGGCAACGAAAAGCTCGTGGGCAAGATCATCAACGAGCTGTTCCGCAAGGGCGTGAAGGTGCTGTACGACGCGCTGGCGGACGTTCACGTTTCGGGACACGCCTGCCAGGAGGAGTTAAAGCTCATGCACGCGCTGACCCATCCGAAGTATTTCATGCCGGTCCACGGCGAACAGCGCCACCTCATCACGCACAAGCGGCTCGCCGAGGAGATGGGCATGGCGGAAAACCACATCTTCGTCTCGGAGATCGGCAAGGTGCTGGAGATCGACCGCGACGGCGCGCGCTTCGCGGGCATGGTCCCGTCGGGCAAGGTGCTGGTCGACGGCTACGGCGTGGGCGACGTGGGCAACATCGTGCTGCGCGACCGCCGTCATCTGGCGCAGGACGGACTGATCGTCGTCGTGGCGACGGTCGACATCGACGAGCGTCAGCTGATCTCGGGACCGGATATCGTCTCGCGCGGCTTCGTCTACGTCCGCGAGTCGGAGCAGCTGATGGACGAGGTGAAGAAGATCGCGCACGACGTGCTGATCGACTGCCTTGAGAACAACATCACCGACTGGACCGAGCTGAAATCGAACGTGAAGGACGACCTCTCGAAGTTCCTCTACACGAAGACCAAGCGCAAGCCGATGATCCTCCCCGTCGTCATGAACGTATAAAACAAGACCGTGCGGAAATCCGCACGGTCTGCTTTTTGCGGCTCACGCCATCATCGCGCCGCAGAGACCCTATATATAATAAGGAAGGTTTCCACTCAGCCGAGCGCCTTGTACAGCTCGATGATCTCCTCAAATCCGGTCTTCCCCGCAGTCTCGTTCTGCGTGTAGTACGACACGAAATCCTTCGAGTTCGCCTTCAGAAGCTCTCTCATGCACTGCGAGATCTTCCAACCGGGCGTACCCGACGTGCTTCCGTACAGGATGGCAAAGTCAAAGGTCGCGCCCTCGCGGATGAGGTCGAGCGTCTGCACCGTCTCCTCGTCGCGCGAATACTTGACCTGAAGCGCCGTCTCGTAGAACGCCGGCGTCACCGTCCGATAGCTCTCGGATGCGAGCGCTTCGATGACCATGCCGGTGCGGGTAAGGTCCGGGACCGTCTTCGGGATCGCCAGAAGCGAAACTTCCGGGTCGTGGCAGGTGTAGTAGCGCTCCATGTCCTCGTCCGCCTTCGGGAACGGCAGTACGCCGAAATCGTCCGTCATGTCGCGGTAAAGCGTCGCCGAATGATAGACCGCGCCCGTGTTGAACACGATCTCGCCCGCCGCGAACTTCTCACGCGGGATCTTAAAGTCGGTGTGCGCCAGAACGCCCTCGTTTTCCATATGGAGCGCCCAGATCCGGTCGAAAATGCCGATGAATTTCTCATTGTTCATCGAAAGCTGCGGGATGCCGTCCCTGTCCTTGGTCGTAAAGCGTCCGCCCAGCGAGAAGACGAACGGCTGGAGCGTACTGCCGATGTTGTTGCCGAAGCCGTAGAAATCCTTTTCGTCCATTTTGCCGTCGCCGTCGAGGTCGCGGTGGATGCCCTTCACCATGTCGTTAAAATAGTCATACGTCCAGCGTCCGCTGTTGACGACTTCGTACATATTTTCCAGTTTGTACTGTTCTCCGAGCGTCTTGTTGTAGAAGATGCACATGATAATGCCGATGTTCGACAGGCAGATGTCGCCGGTGGCGAGGCAGGCGTGACCGGCGATGGTCAGCTCGTCGATCGCGTCCGACGCCCACCACGGCTTCGAGAAATCGACCGGCTCCACGTCGTACCAGTCGCACAGAAGGTTTTCGGTCGTCAGCTGTCCGACCGAGTAGGATGCGTTGGCGACGAGATCATAGGCGTCCTCGTTCGCCAGAACGGAGGCGCGCACCTTCGTCGTGATGTTGGCAGCCGTCGTTTCCCATATGCCCTCGATCTTCACGTTGAGCCGTTCCTCGACGCTCTGATTGCGGTTGAACGCCGCGTCGTTCACCACGTCGCCGTTCTGCTCCGCCGTGCCGACCTCGTATTCGTAGACGAAATTGACGTTTCGACCGATGATGCGGAAGACGTAGCCGTCAAGATCGGCGTCGGGCAGATCATCCTTCGCCTCGCTGCGGTTGGTTTCGGGCGCGTCGGTTTCAGGAGCGGAGGTTTCCGTGCCGCCGGCCGTCGTGTCGGACGGCGTGCCGGGCTGTCCGCAGGCCGACAGCGCCGCAAGGATCAGGGAAAGCGCCACAGAAGCGCTGATCGAACGGGTAAATTTCATATTATTTCCATCCTTTCCACAGATTGTTGATTTATGATACGCAAAGCAGTTCGTTTTTCCGCAGAATCACCCGCCGCGCGTCAATCCGCCGTCGTGAACGTGACGTTGTGGAGCGACAGCCCGCGCATATGCTCAAAGCGGGGCGCGTATTCGTTTCCGGGGCTCATGTTGGTCGAGCGCTTGCACATTTTTTCGGTCGGATACGGCTCGATGCGGAACGAGCAGTCGGACAGCGTGATCCGGTCGAGCGGCGCGTCCGCGCGTCCGACGAACGACGGGAAGAATCCGCACGCCGCCGTGATGTTCGAGAAGCGGACGTCGCGGATGGCTTCGACGAGACAGCCCGGCATCAGCGTGATCATCAGCGGCTCGTGACAGGTGGAGCTGACGATGTTCGAGAAGGTCAGCCGCTCGACGAGCGTGTGGTCGCCGCCGTCGTCGGTGTACTTCGACTGACCCGGCACGAAGGTCGGGATGGTCAGTCCGACGCCGGTGTTGCTGTCGGTGAAGGTCAGGTTCGAGAACACGCAGTCGCGGATGATCCAGTCGTTGACCCACGCGACGCGGATGCAGCTGCACGTGCTGGACAGCGTGCAGTTGGTCACAACGACCCGTTCGCAGGACATTTTTTTGTATAAAACGCCGGTGTACGCGCGCACGACGATCGCGTCGTCACCCGCGCGGACCGTGCAGTCCGAAATGCGCACGTCGCGCGAGCAGTTGACGTGAATGCCGTCCGCGTTCGGATAGTCAAGGTCGGAGTCGACGCGCAGTCCGCGCATCGTCACGCGGTCGCAGTCGCAGACCCAGTATCCCCATCCCGAACAGGGTTCGAGCAGCAGCACGTCCTCGCAGATCACGTCGCGGCAGCCGATGAAAAAGATCATCCGCGCCGGAAGATCGAACTTCACCCGGCGATACTTCCAGATGGAATTCGGGTTCGGGTCGGGTTCGACCGCGTTTCTGCCCTGACAGTCGATCACGCCGCGTCCGGTGACGGCGACGTCGTGACAGCCTTCGGCGTAAATGAAGCATTTTCTGTTGCGGCGCGGCGCCATTTCGGTCTTCCAGAAGTCGGTCTCGATCTCCTTAAAGTCGTCGCCGCAGAGCGACGCGAGCAGCACGCCGTCCGCTTCGATGTGCAGCTCCACGCCCGAACGCAGGTCGATGCGTCCCGAACGGTAGCGTCCTTCGGCGACCGTGACCCGTCCGCCGCCCGCCGCGGCGCAGGCGTCGATCGCTCTCTGAATGGCTTCGGTGTTCAGAAATTCCCCGTCTCCCACCGCGCCGAAGTCGCGGATATCGCAGTTTTTCATGTTATACCTCCCATGTCGCGGATATCGCAGTTTTTCATGCTGCTCCTCCTATATTGAAAGTAATTACATTATATCATGCCGCGCCGCCTGCGTAAAGGACTTTTTCACGCAAGGTTATTGACTTTTCACGCTTTTTTTGGTATACTGTTGTCAAATCAGACAGGAGGGATCGCCATGCTCAGCGTCAAGCCAACACAGCACAACAGCTTCGTCATGGGAAAGCTCGACGAGCGGCTCTATGTGCGCAATATCAGCTTCGGCTTCGCACCGCCCGGCTATGCGGTGGACCTGCCGATCCGCTCGAACTGGTACCTTCACTTCATCCTGTCCGGCTCGGTCTGCTACGACGGGACGGTCGTTCCGTCCGGCTCGGTCTTTCTGATGCCGCCCGGCGTGTGCCACCGTTTCGAGGCCGGCGCGGACGGGACGCTCGTGCAGTACTGGATCGAGTTCGGCGGAAGCGAGGTCGCTTCGCTGCTCCCGCGCACCTGCCTTGCCGACGGACGGATCGTCTTCGACCCGGAAAAGACGCGGCGCGCCGAACCGCTCCTGCACCGCGCCGTGTACGGCGGCACGGGCGAAGGACAGCTCGCCGCCGCCTACGTCGGACTGCTCCTTCTGCTGATCGCAGAGTTTCCGCCCTCATCCGACAACGCGCCGGTCGGTCTCAGCCGCGCCGCGCAGTATGTGAACGACGCGCTCGAATATCTGCACGCCGGACTGTCGCGCGGAGCGACCGTCGCCGAAGCCGCCGAAGCCGTCGGACTGAGCGAAAAATACCTCTGCAAGCTCTTCCGGCAGACGCTCGGCATAACGCCGATGGAAAGCCTGATGCGGCTGCGCTACCGCTGTGCGCTGGAGCTGCTCGACACGACCGGGCTGAGCATCGCGGAGGTCGCGTCTGCGGTCGGCTTTGACGACCCGATGTACTTTTCACGCTTTTTCCGCCGGGCGGCGGGCATTTCGCCGAAGTCGGA
>JAZRXB010000311.1:0-2567 GCA_045600005.1 Eubacteriales bacterium
CGCCGGGTGAACCGCGCCGCGCCGGGTGAACCGCGCCGCGCCGGGTGAACCGCGCCGCGCCGGGTGAACCGCGCCGCCGGGTGAACCGTGCCGATTGAAATGAGCGCCGCGTTAACGTCAGACCTTCAGCGCGTCGGAGCCGTCCGGGTTGAACAGCGCGACCGGGTTTTTCGGGATCGAGAAGTACACCTTGTCGCCCGGCGCACAGCGGACCTCTAAGAACTGGTCGCCGTCCGGGTCCTTCGGATGCACGCGCACCAGCCACGTCCGCGTCTCGGGCTTGCCGTCGTACTCGCCGACCCGCTCGCCGATGTTCACGATCACCTTTTCGTCGGTCTCCTCGACCGTGATCGACGTATGACAGGAGGTCTTCGTCTCGTAGTCGAGCGAAATGCCGTCGTCCTCGCGGAAAACGTAGGACGTGAAGCCGTCCGGGTACACGTCCAGCGTGATGACCGAATCGTCAAGCTGCGAAGCGTAGTCGCGGTCGCGCCAGTTCGGAATGATCGCGCCGCCGCGGATGAAGAGTCCGCCGCCGCGGGTCTCGGGAGGCGTATAGGGGTCGATGTCGCAGGGACCTTCGTATTCCGCGCCCGTCCATGCGTCGGTCCAGCGTCCGGCGGGCAGGTGGACCTTATCCGTATAGGCGGAAATGAGCAGGTTCTCGCCGACCATATACTGACGGGTCGAATCGAGCGTTTCGGTCTCGTCCGGGAACGCCATCGGCATCGGACGGAGCATCGGGATCGAATCCTCATGCCCTTCGAGCGCCGCGGAATAGTAGTAGGGCAGCAGACGATAGCGCAGCCGCGCGTACTCGACGAACATCCGGTGCTGACGCTCGCCTGCCAGCCACGGCTGACGGATGCCCAGCCATGCGTTCAGGTGCGCCCACGGCACGAACATACCGAAGTGGACGCTTTCGGGCGTGAAAATGTTCATGTCGATGGTCGTGTTCATGTGACCGGTCAGCGCGAGCGTTTCGAGCCAGATCATCGCGCCGAGCTCGCCGCCGTTGTCGCCGGTCGTGGACGCGCTCCAGCGCTGAATGCCCGAGTAGCCGCCCGAATAGTGGTGCATCGGACGGACGCCCTTCTGCTCCTTGAAGCCGGTGTACATCTGTTTGGGCAGAAGCACCTGATTGAGGTTGTGCATCTGCATCGTCGTCAGCCCGTTGAAGCAGCGGGGACGGTTCATGCGGTCAAAGCAGCACACGATGTCCGCCGGGTCGAGCTTGAAGCCGTCCGCGCCGACGTCCACGAACTGTTTGAGGTGCTCGTACCACGCCTCGCCGAAGTCGTCCGGGGAGCCGTTCACCAGCTCGCGCTCGGCTTCGCCGGTGAGGTCCCAGCGGATGCAGGTCCAGAGCGACAGCTTGAAGCCCATGCGGTGCAGGGCGGCGATGAACGAATTGGGGCGCTCGTATCCCATCATGAAGTCGGGCATATGGAAACGCGATTCGCAGAACTTCTTTTTCGTCGAATAGTCGTAGATCTTGTCCATCCAGCCCGGCTCAAGGCTCACCATGTCGACCGGGATATGCTCACGGCGCAGGCGCTCTGCCTGATCGAGCACTTCAAACTGGTTGGCGTACATCGGCGCGATGTAGGTAAGTCCATACGCCCACTTCGGCATCAGCATCGGCTTGCCGGTCAGCGTATGGTAGAGCTTCAGCACGTCGGTCAGGCTGTCGCCCGCCAGCACGAACAGGTCAAGCTCGTCGTCCTCGCCGAGGCAGAGCAGCTCGTTCGGATCCCGTTTGCCGATGTCCATGAAGCTGCGCGCGCGGGCGTTGAGGAACACGCCCCAGCCCTCGGACGAGATCGCCAGCGGGATCGGGATCTCGTTGTACTGATAGCGCGTCCAGTTCTGATACGCGCCGCCGCGGAGCTGGATGCGGTCGTTCGCGCCCTCGCCGAGACCGTAGAAGCGCTCGGTCTCATTGAGCCCGAACGTGATGGCGAACGAGCTTTCGGGCGGGAGAAGCTCGAGCTTCATCGCCTGCTGGCGCTGATTTTCCTCCGGCGAGCCGATGATCGCGGTGAAGTTGGTGTATTTGTCCTTGAATTCGTCGGCAAGGCTGTCGTAGAGCGCCCTGTATTCGTCGGAATTTTCAGGGATGATGCGGAAGGGGATCGTCCGTCCGTTCGGAAGGGTGAACTTTTCCGAATCGTAAGCGATGCCGCTGTCCGAACAGGGTTCGGTCGGAGGCGTCAGGATGCCGTAGCGTTCGGCGAGCGTCTGTCCGTGCGATTCGGACAGTCTCATGCGCAGAATGCCGGGTGCGGCGTGGGTGAAGCGTAAGGTTTTTTCCATGATCATTCTCCTATATCCATGTGAAATCGTGGGGAAACAAGGGGATACGTCCGCGCCCATGCGGGCGCGGACGAACAAACCGGAGCGAACCGGCGCAATCGGCGCGAACCGGCGCGAACCGGCGCAACCGGCGCGAATCGGCGCGAATCGGCGCGAACCGGCGCAATCGGCGCAATCGGAGCGAACCGGCGCAATCGGAGCGAACCGGCGCGAACGGCGCGAACCGGCGCAATCGGCGCGAACCGGCGCAA
>JAZRXB010000312.1:0-9856 GCA_045600005.1 Eubacteriales bacterium
CTTTGAGATGACAAACGTTATAATAAAATCCGTTTTTATGTCGGCTTTGCCGACATAAAAACACCTCTAAGGCGAGCCCTCGCGCCGATATGGGGAGAGCCGACAAAACAAATTTTGTCAGCGGCGATAACCGCGAGTACGGATTGTAAAACAAAGTTTTACAATCGACTATATTATGGCAACCTCTAAAAATTCATGAGGAAGAAAAACAAACCCCGATACTATGGGTATCGCGTTTTGTTTTTCAACGGATTATTTGAATTTTTAGAGGTAACCTTATGTAAATCCATGCGTATGATTTCCGCCGGACGGGGAAAACTGTCGGACGGAATCCTGTTCCATGTGATTATAACACCCGGCGGAAGGCGTTGTCAAGCGTCTTTGCCTGCGGAAAGAAAAGAAGGTAAGATTTCCAAAGAAATTTTGAAAAACCGCACGTTTCCGAAAAACGGAGACGTCAATCCTCCCAGCGGTATTTCGTGAGCTGTCCGTCGCCGCGCAGTCCCTCGAAATCACGCTGACGGAATGCTTCGTAGACCGCAATGGCGACCGAATTCGACAGATTGAGCGAGCGAAGCGTGTCGCGCATCGGGATCCGGACGCAGCGGTCGGGGTTGGCTTTCAGAAGCTCCTCCGGCAGACCCTTCGTTTCCTTTCCGAACATCAGGAAGACACGTTTGGGATAGGTCACGTCGGTGTAGCGGTGGAGCGCCTTGGTGGTGTAGCAGTAGAAGTCGGCGTCTGGGTTCTTTGCAAAGAAATCGTCGAGATTATCGTAATAGGTGATGTCGAGCTTGTCCCAGTAATCGAGCCCCGCCCGCTTTAATTTGCGGTCGTCGATGGTGAAGCCGAGCGGCCGGACCAGATGGAGCGAAGCGCCGGTCGCGGCGCAGGTACGGGCGATGTTGCCGGTGTTCTGCGGGATCTCCGGCTCGACAAGCACAATATTGATATCGTTCATGAGTGGATCATGCCTTTCGTCATTTTCGGAGCGGTGCGGCGGAACGGTCGGCGAAGACGCGCGCTCCGGTCTGAAACGGTTTTCAAGCGGAGGGAAGCTGACCCGCACGGGAATACGGAGCCGGGTCATCCCTGCACGGAGGTGACTAAATGAGACTGTCTGTGAAAAAATCGGGGGAAAGCGGAAAAATGTACGCCGCGCTGATGCTCGTCGCGCTGACGGCGGCGTCGGTCGGGCTTGTTTCGTCGGAGCTGTTCGGGGACGGGCGTGTTCTGCCGTCCGTTCTGACGGAAAACGGCGGCGCGGCGCACCTTGACAGCGAACGTCTGCGGCTGACCCGTGCGAACGCCGAAGCGCTGGCGGGAAGACTCAGAGAGACGAAGCGGCTTCACAGCGAGCTGTCGTCCGACGGCGCGTACTGGGTCGTACAGGCGGACAATCTGCGCGCCTGCTATTCGGTCTTTGACGGGCGGCTGGAGAGCTTTGTCTACATCAGGCTCGGCGACGCGCCGGTTTACGACCCGGACGCCGACCCTGTGCAGGCGGCGCAGACGTTTTTGACCGAACAGCGGGGCTGCCGCGGACTCCCGGAGGTCACGGCGAGCGGGAAGGTCGGCGGCTATACGGTCTGCGAGCTGACCTGTGAAGGGGAGCGGTGGAACGCGCTGGTCGACGTCGACGGACGGGTGATCCTGATGCAGCGCGCGGAAGGGACGGGCGGGGAAGCCTGAAAAAGCAAAAAGGTGATGAATCGGCTTCATCACCTGCTTTTGCCTGTATGAGAGGGCGATTACGCGCCAAGCTTATTGAGCTTTACGGTATAATTGCTCTTCTTTCTTGCTGCATTGTTCTTGTGAAGAATTCCCTTGGCGACTGCCTGGTCGATCTTCTTGACGGCTGCCTTGTAGCACTCAGCGGCTGCTGCCTGATCGCCCGATGCGATAGCGGCCTCGTATTTCTTCATAGAAGTCTTGAGCGCCGACTTGAGCATCTTATTCTGAAGGGTCTTGCTCTCGCTGACCTTCACGCGCTTCTTTGCGGATTTGATGTTCGGCAAACTGTTCACCTCCTTGCAAAACTTCTGTGCCGGAGCTCCGACCTTGCGTCAGAAACCGGTTCGATAGCATTCTCAATATATGATACCACAAAATTTACGAAATATCAAGGGGTTTTGAAAAAAAACTCAGAAAAAAATAAGTCCTTTTCGGCCTCCGAAACCGTGCAATCTGCCGGTTTGACGAAGCTGTACGGGACCCTGACAGAATTTTCAGAAATTTCAGATAATCTATTGACAAATCTTCAAAGCTATGCTATAATAATATACTGCATTATAATCGCTTAGAGTATGCGTGCTTTCACCGCGTTGTCAAATCGCGGGCTGATATCCGAGCATTTCTTGTGCGGAATGATCGAATGCGGTCGTGCCGGACAGCGTCGGCGGAACGGATTCCGTCCTCTGCCGCTGTTATTATAACATAATCGCGTTCCTTTGTAAATACCCGGATGTCAATTTTTTGAATGGAGTGATTGATTTTATGGTGGTCAACCCCACGATGCTTGGCAAGACCGAACGAATGAGCTTCGCCAAAATCGGCGATACTCTGGAAATGCCCAATCTCATCGAGGTGCAGAAGAAGTCCTACAAATGGTTTCTTGACGAGGGACTGAGAGAGGTCCTCCGTGATGTGTCGCCGATTACCGACTATTCCGGCAACCTTGTCATTGAATTCACAGATTATTCCATTGACCCGACGCCCAAGTACCCGGAGGAGGAATGCAAGGAGCGCGACACCAACTTTGCCGCTCCGCTTCGCGTCACCGTCCGTCTGACCAACAAGGCGACCGGAGAAGTCAAGGAGACTCCCGTTTTCATGGGAGATTTCCCGCTGATGACCGACAACGGCACCTTCATCATCAACGGCGCGGAACGTGTCATCGTTTCCCAGATCGTCCGTTCCCCCGGCATTTATTACGAAACTTCGATCGACAAGACCGGTAAGATCATCTATGCCACGACGGTCATCCCCTACCGCGGCGCGTGGCTGGAATACGAAACCGATACAAACGATATTTTCTACGTCAGAATCGATAAGAACCGCAAGATCCCCGTCACCATCCTGATCCGTGCGCTCGGCATCGAGACCAACGAGGAGATCACCCGCTACTTCGGCGAGGATCCCCGCCTGATGACGACGATGGATAAGGACCTGATGCAGGCGGAGGCCGACAAGAACCATACGTCGTTAGGCGACGAAGCGCTCAAGGAGATCTACAAGAAGCTCCGTCCCGGCGAGCCGGCTCTGGTCGAGAGCGCTCAGTTGCTCATCAACAACCTGTTCTTCGATCCGAAGCGCTACGACCTTGCCGCAGTCGGCCGCTATAAATATGATAAGAAGCTCGCGCTGGGCAAGCGTATCGCCGGACATAAGCTGGCTGCGCCCGCCGTTTCTCCGATCACCGGCGAGATCATCTGCGAGGCGGATGTGCTGCTGGACGCCGAGAAGGCGATGGAGATCGAACACGCCGGCATCAACGAGGTCTACCTCTATCTGGAAGACGGCGAGACGAAGGTCAAGGTCTTCGGCAACGGCATGGTCGAGCCGAGGTACGCCATCGGCTTCGATCTGACCGATATCGGCATCACCGAAAAGGCAAAGCTGTCGGTCATGCTCGAGATCATGAACGAGGTCGGCGGAGACCCCGAGGAATTCAAGAAGGTCGCCAGAAACCGCATCATGGAGCTGTCGCCGAAGCATATCACCAAGGACGATATCTTCGCGTCGATCAACTACCTGACCTGCCTTGCGCACGACATCGGCACCAAGGACGACATCGACCATCTGGGCAACCGCCGTCTGCGTTCGGTCGGCGAGCTTCTCCAGAACCAGCTGCGCATCGGCTTCTCCCGCATGGACAAAACCGTCAAGGAGCGCATGACCACGCAGGATTCCGAGACCCTGACGCCGAATACCCTCATCAATATCCGCCCGATCGTCACCGCGATCCGCGAGTTCTTCGGTTCCTCGCCGCTGTCCCAGTTCATGGACCAGAACAACCCGCTGGCAGAGCTGACGCATAAGCGCCGTCTGTCCGCGCTCGGTCCCGGCGGTCTGAACCGTGACCGCGCGTCCTTCGACGTCCGAGACGTACACTATACGCATTACGGACGTATGTGTCCGATCGAAACGCCTGAAGGTCCGAACATCGGTCTGATCTCCTACCTTGCCACCTACGCGAAGATCAATCAGTACGGCTTCATCGAGGCTCCCTACCGCAGGATCGACAAGGAGACCGGCGTCGTTACCGACGAAGTCGAGTATATGACCGCCGACATGGAGGATAACTACACCATCGCGCAGGCGAACGAACAGCTGGACGAAAACAACCGCTTCGCCAACAGGCGCATTTCCGGACGCCGCAGAAACGAGATCATCGAGTTCAACGCCGACGAAGCCGACTACATGGACGTTTCGCCGAAGATGGTCGTTTCGGTCGCGACCGCACATATCCCGTTCCTTGAAAACGACGACAACTCCCGCGCCCTCATGGGCTCCAATATGCAGAAGCAGGCCGTGCCGCTTCTGACCTCGCAGGCTCCGATCGTCGCGACCGGTATGGAGTACAAGGCGGCAGTCGACTCCGGCGTCGTCATCTGCGCGAAAAACGCGGGCTATGTCGAAAAGGTCTGCGCGGACGAGGTCGTCATCCGCACCGATGCGGGAACGAAGGACGTCTACCATTTAATTAAATTCAAACGCTCCAACCAGGGCACCTGCGTCAACCAGCGCCCCATCGTCGAGCTCGGCGAGCGCGTTGAAGCAAAGCAGGTCATCGCCGACGGCCCCGCGACCGATCACGGCGAGATCTCCCTCGGCAAGAACGCCCTCATCGGCTTCATGACGTGGGAAGGCTACAACTACGAGGACGCCGTTCTGCTGAACGAACGCCTTGTCCGCGACGACGTTTATACGTCGATCCACATCGAAGAATACTCTCACGAAGCCCGCGACACCAAGCTCGGACCGGAAGAGATCACCCGCGAGATCCCGAACGTCAGCGAAGACACGCTCAAGGATCTGTCCCCCGACGGCATCATCCGCAAGGGCACCGAGGTCCGCGCCGGCGATATCCTCGTCGGCAAGGTAACGCCCAAGGGCGAGACCGAGCTGACCGCCGAGGAGCGTCTGCTCCGCGCCATCTTCGGTGAGAAGGCAAGAGAAGTCCGCGACACCTCGCTCCGGCTGCCGCACGGCGAGTCGGGCATCGTCATCGACGTCAAGGGCTTCTCATGCGACACCTCCGGCGCGCTGCCGCCCGGAGTCAACAAGGTCGTCCGCGTCTACATCGCACAGAAGCGTAAGATCTCGGTCGGCGATAAAATGGCGGGCCGTCACGGCAACAAGGGCGTCGTTTCCCGCATCCTGCCGCCGGAGGATATGCCGTTCCTTCCCGACGGAACGCCGCTTGACATCGTGCTGAACCCGATGGGCGTGCCGTCCCGTATGAATATCGGTCAGGTGCTGGAGGTCCATCTCGGCATCGCCGCCAGAAAGCTCGGCTGGAAGATCATGACCCCTGTGTTCGACGGCGCGAACGAGGCGGATATCTCCGAGTGCATGACGAAGGCCGGCATGGACCGTCAGGTGCTGCCGGGAGAAAAGATCCTCGGCAAAAAGCTGTTTGAAGTCTCCTATGACGAGAACGGCGAACGTAAGCTCCGCCCGATCGTCGGCGAAGAAAGCACCGATCTCGAACATCTCGAAGAGCTTCGTCTTCAGGATAAGCTGAGAATGGTCGACGGCAAGACGATCCTTTACGACGGACGCACGGGCGAACCCTTTGACAACCCCGTTACCGTCGGTATCATGTATTACCTCAAGCTCCATCACCTCGTTGACGATAAGATCCACGCCCGCTCGACCGGACCTTACGGTCTTGTCACGCAGCAGCCTCTCGGCGGCAAAGCACAGTTCGGCGGTCAGCGCTTCGGCGAGATGGAGGTGTGGGCCCTTGAAGCCTATGGCGCGGCTTACACGCTTCAGGAGATCCTGACCGTGAAGTCCGACGACGTGACCGGACGTGTCAAGACCTACGAAGCGATCGTCAAGGGTCAGAATATCCCGACGCCGGGCGTGCCCGAAGCGTTCAAGGTGCTGGTCAAGGAGCTTCAGTCTCTGGCGCTGGACGTCAAGGTACTCGACCGCGAGGGCAATGTCATCGAGCTGTCCAGTCTCGGCGACGAAGAGGATGATTTCACTCCCAACTATGTCTCCGACGCTGACATCGGCGAATCGGTTGCCGACGACGGCGAGCTGAACGGCTATTCGGAAGAAAACGCAGACGACGAGTTGGACGGGGACGACGACGCCGATATGGAAGGCGATATGTTCGAGTCGGAAGACGGGGACGATCCCTTCGACGACGGCGACGATATGTGAGAATGGAGTAGGAAATAATTGATGGAACGCAATGTATTTGATTCAATCAAAATCGGACTTGCTTCTCCGGAGATGATCAGAGGCTGGTCTTACGGCGAGGTCAAGAAGCCGGAGACCATTAACTACCGAACCCTGAAAGCAGAGCGCGACGGACTTTTCTGCGAGCGCATTTTCGGGCCGACCAAGGACTGGGAGTGCCTGTGCGGCAAGTACAAGCGCGTCCGCCACAAGGGAAAGGTCTGCGAAAAGTGCGGCGTCGAGGTCACGACCAAGAAGGTCCGCCGTGAGAGAATGGGCCATATCGAGCTGGCGGCTCCCGTGTCGCACATCTGGTATTTCCGCGCGATTCCCTCCCGGATGGGTCTGCTTCTCGAAATCACGCCGAGATTACTTGAAAAAGTCCTCTATTTCGCAAGCTATATCGTGCTGGACGCCGGCACGACGCCGCTCGCTGTCAAGCAGATCATGACCGAGCGCGAATATCTCGACGCCTGCGAGCTGTACGGCAAGGAGAACTTCCGCGTCGGCATGGGCGCCGAAGCGATCAAGGAACTGCTGCATAATATTGATATCAACGAGCTTTCCGAAAGCCTGCACGCAGAGCTTGCCGGTTCGTCCGGTCAGAAAAAGAGCCGCATCATCAAGCGTCTTGAGGTCGTTGAAGCCTTCCGCAAGTCGGGCAATCTCCCCGAGTGGATGATCCTCGACGTCGTGCCGGTCATCCCGCCGGATATCCGCGCGATGGTCCAGCTCGACGGCGCACGCTTCGCTTCGAGCGACCTCAATGATCTCTACCGCCGCGTCATCAACCGCAACAACCGCTTAACGCGCCTGAAGGAGCTTTCCGCGCCGGATATCATCATCCGCAACGAAAAGCGTATGCTTCAGGAAGCGGTCGACGCGCTCATCGACAACGGCCGCCGCGGCAAGCCCGTCACCGGTCCGAACAACCGCCCGCTCAAGTCGCTCTCCGAAATGCTGCGCGGCAAGCAGGGACGCTTCCGTCAGAACCTGCTCGGCAAGCGCGTCGACTATTCCGGACGTTCGGTTATCGTCGTCGGTCCTGACCTCAAGATCTATCAGTGCGGTCTGCCCAAGGAAATGGCGCTCGAGCTGTTCAAGCCCTTCGTCATGAAACGTCTTGTCGAGACGCAGAAGGCGACCAACATCAAGGATGCCAAGAAAAAGGTCGAAAAGGTCAGCGTAGAGGTCTGGGACGCACTGGAAAACGTCATCAAGGAGCATCCGGTCCTCTTGAACCGCGCTCCGACGCTTCACAGGCTGTCCATTCAGGCGTTCGAACCGATCCTGGTCGAAGGCCGCGCCATCAAGCTGCACCCGCTGGTCTGCACCGCGTTCAACGCCGACTTCGACGGCGACCAGATGCCGGTCCACGTACCGCTGTCCTCTGAGGCGCAGGCGGAAGCCCGCTTCCTCATGCTCTCTGCGAACAACCTCTTAAAGCCCGCCGACGGCCGTTCCGTTACCGTCCCGGGTCAGGATATGGTCCTCGGTTCCTACTATCTGACGATCGACCGCGCCGGCGAACCCGGCGAGGGTCACGTCTTCCGCGACTTCAACGAAGCGATGATGGCGTATGAAAACCATCTGCTCGGAATGCACGCTGCCATCAAGGTCCGCGTAACCCGCGAGATCGACGGCGTGGAGCATACCGGTGTCATCGACGCAACGCTCGGCCGTCTGATCTTCAACCGCCCGATTCCGCAGGACCTCGGCTTTGTTGACCGCAGCGACCCCTCGAAGCTGCTCGATCTTGAGATCGCGTTCCCGACCAAGAAGAAGGACCTCGGCAAGATCATCGACGCCTGCATCAAGAAGCACGGTCCGTCCGTCACCGCTCAGGTGCTGGACGCCATCAAGGCGATGGGCTTCAAGTATTCCACGCAGAGCTCGCTTTCCATCTCGATCGCCGACGTCGATATCCCCGCGGAAAAGTACACCATCGTCAAGCAGGCGGAGCACGACGTTCTCGACGTCATGAAGCACTTCCAGCGCGGCCGTCTGTCCGAAGACGAGCGTTACAACAACGTCATTAAGATCTGGGATCAGGCGACCAAGGATATCGTCGCCGCACTCCAGGAAAAATTTGACCGCTACAACCCGATCAAGATGATGTCCGATTCGGGTGCGCGAGGCAACATGACCCAGATGCGTCAGCTTGCCGGTATGCGCGGACTGATGTTCGCTACCAACGGTAAGACCATGGAAATGCCGATCAAGTCGAACTTCCGTGAAGGTCTGAACATTCTGGAATACTTCGTCGCGGCGCGCGGCGCACGTAAGTCGCTGTCCGATACCGCTCTGAAGACCGCCGACTCCGGTTACCTGACCAGACGTCTGGTCGACGTTTCGCAGGACGTCATCGTCCGCGAAGAGGACTGCGGAACCCGCCACGGTATCTGGGTATCCGAGATCAAGGACGGCAACGAGGTCATCGAGCCGCTGAAGGACCGTCTGGTCGGACGCTTCGTCATCGGCGACGTCTGCAATCCCGCGACCGGCGAAGTGATCGTTTCCGACAACACGATGATCACCGACGATACGGCAGACGTGATCTGCAAGGCAGGTATCGACAAGGTCCTCATCCGCACCATCCTCGAATGCAAGGCGCATCACGGCGTCTGCTCGCACTGCTACGGCGCGGACCTTGCTTCCGCCAAGCCGGTCAACGTCGGCGAAGCGGTCGGTATTATCGCCGCACAGTCCATCGGTGAGCCGGGTACTCAGCTTACCATGCGTACCTTCCACACCGGCGGCGTTGCAGGCGCGGATATCACGCAGGGTCTTCCGCGAGTCGAGGAGCTGTTCGAGGCGCGCCGCCCGAAGAAGACCGCAGTCGTTGCGGAAATCGCCGGCACGGCCCGCATCTCCGAGAACAAGCGTATGAGAACGATCACCGTCACCTCCGATTCCGGTGAGGAAATGGCATATCCGATCGCTTTCGGCGTGCGCATCATCATCGAAGACGGTCAGGAGGTCCCGGCAGGAAAGGCTCTCACCGAGGGCTCGATCTGCCCGACCGATATTCTCCGCATCAACGGTCTGGACGCCGCGTATGATTATATCATCCGCGAGGTTCAGAAGGTTTACCGCTTACAGTCGGTTGAAGTCAACGACAAACATATCGAAGTCATTGCGCGTCAGATGACCCGCAAGGTTCAGGTGGAAGACGCCGGAGACACCGGTCTGCTCGGCGGTTCGGTCGTCGATCTGATCGAACTGGAGCGCGAGAACGAAGCGATCCAGACCCGCATCGACGGCGGCGAGATCGATCTTCGTCTGGCAGTCGGCACGCCGGTTCTGCTCGGCATCACGAAGGCTGCGCTGCTCACCGATTCCTTCCTGTCCGCCGCGTCCTTCCAGGAGACCACCAAGGTCCTCACCGAAGCCGCGATCAAGGGCAAGGTCGATACGCTGCTCGGTCTGAAAGAGAACG
>JAZRXB010000313.1:0-37600 GCA_045600005.1 Eubacteriales bacterium
TGCGCTGTCCCAAGACTGTGTTTTCGCATGAAACAGCATTGTTTCTGCTTGATATGACAGACCAGGAGCCGCTTCAATATTCTGTGACAGCAAAAAACGGCTACAATCCGTCTCACCTTTCTGCGGACGGAGTCAAGGTATTTACAGTGAAAAAGGAACTTTTTGATCTCGGAATGACAGAGGCACTGACACCGTTCGGCCATAAGGTTATTCTCTATGGCCCGGAAAGAACCGTGTGCGATATGATCCGCAGCCGCAGTGAGATGGAAATCCAATCCGTGCAGGATGCGCTCAAAAGGTATTCCCGGCGAAAGGATAAAAACCTGCACAGACTTATGGAATACGCAAATCTGTTTCATGTCGATAAACGCCTGAATCAGTATCTGGAGGCGCTTTTATGATAGATGCCGTTGTGATGCTCTTTCAAGAATGTGCGCCGCAGACGCCCATATTTACCGAGCGGAGTATCGCCGCCTTCGGGTGGAAGCAGGTTCGGAATGGGGTAATCGCCCTCCTGACGATAGGTGCCGCCCATCTGTTCATACAGGGATCTCATAAAAAATGGCTCCTTTCGTGTGATTTTCAGCGGTTATAAAGGATTTTCTGCTCCTTTCCTATAACTGCTTTTCAATTCACCACAAATGAGCCGCAGTCATATGTATTAGGTGGCTGAAACCACCCTTTACATAGTAACTCTTGACAGAAATTCACCGCGGTGTTTTCGACGTCCGGGATGTTTTCCGGATCCTTTTTATCGGCGACAAACCATTTGGAGCTGTCGAAAAGCCCCGAACGGTTCACCTCGGTGTCGAGCGCTTTCAGGAGCGGTTCGCCTTCCTTCGGGTATCTCGTGCGGCTGTACCGGCTGCCGTTGACAAAGAGGTCGGACACGTCCCACTCTGAGCCGTCCTTTTTCGCGGGCAGGACAGCCGAAAAGCACGAAGCGCCGTTGAGGGTATCTCTCTGCCAGCCGGTGATCTTCACGCCGCCGATGATCCGTTTTCTCCCGCCGTAAGAAGCGATCTTCACGCCGTCTCCGGCATAGCGGTCGCAGCTGTCGCGTCTGTCCCGCATATTGCCCACCGTCACCGTTTCGTTCAGGTAATAGTCGTCGGTGAGAAAGATCGTGATCGGTCTCTCGACTCCGGTGACGCGAAGCTCGGACACGGCGTGCAGGGCGCGTTCAAGCGTTTTGAAGGGCCCCGTGACGAAGCCGTCGAATTCCGGGGCAAAGCCATTGCAGATGCTGTATCCCCGGCACGCTCTCAAAGGAATGGACGCGCATCGGAAGCACCAGCGCACATTCGCCCGCGCGGATGGTCTCGATCCGGCGGCTGACCGTGAGCGTGACCTCGCCGGACAGCACGATCAGCAGCTCTGCCCGGTCGTGAAAGTGCGGCGTAGGATAGGAGGATGAGACATACAGCCGGATATCATAGGGCACAAAAACGTCCGGCGACTGAAAATGCACGGAAAGCCCTCCAAAGAAGATAACTTTTGTCTTATTTTATATAACATTCATCTTTTCTTGTCAAGCATAATGTGATATAATCTCATCTGGACGACGAAATCCTTCGTGCGAAGGTCCGGTATGAAAAAATACCGTGAGGACCACCGCGCAAACGGCATGGTCCCGCTCCTTTCCTGCTTTGTGAACGACTGACTTGCCCGCGGACGCGGCTTCAAACGGGGCGGCGCGCGTTACCGCCGGGTCATGCACGAACGCTTCGGAAAGAATACCGGCACAACGCCCGACGGCATACCGGACAGATCGTCCCGAAAGCCCGTTTTCATCAGCCTGTTTTCCCGACCGTACAGAAGCGGCGCAGCCGTCTTCCGGATATAAAAAGGAGGAACCCATGACTATGACTTCCAGACGCTTTCCCTCTCTCGTCCTGACCCTTCTGCTTCTTGCTCAGCTCACGCTCGCCGCTTCCTGCGGCGGAGATTCCCCTGCGTCTGCCGACACGACCGCTCCGGACGGCGAAACATCCTCCGCCGAATCGGAGGAGCCGTCCCATCAGCTGCCGGAAGGCGATTTCGGCGGAAAGACGATCCACGTTTTCCTGTGGGACGAGACGACGCTCGCCGTCACCGAGGAAAACGGCGACGTCATCAACGACGCGACCTTCCGCCGCAATCAGAAGATCGAAGACCTTTACAATGTGGAATTCACCTATGAGGTCCGCCCCGGCTCCGGCAGCAGCTGGACGGAATGGATCGGCACGGTCACTTCGAGCGTCCTTGCGGGAGACGACGCGATCCAGCTTGCCGGCGGCTACGGCTACCGTCTGGCGGATGCGTCGCTGGACGGCAGCTTCCACAACCTGAACGAGCTGCCGCACATCGACTTTTCAAAACCGTGGTGGCCGAGCAACATCAACGAAGCGGGCAACCTCGGCGGCGCGCTCTACATGGCGCTCGGAAACATCGAAACGATCTACTACGACGTGACCTATGTCCAGTATTTCAACAAGCTGCTGGCACAGGAGCTGAAGCTGCCCGACCTCTACCGGCTCGTCCGCGACGGAAAGTGGACGGTCGAAGCGCTCGATTCCCTCTGCAAGGGCGCGGCGAAGGATATCAACGGCGACACAGTGATGGATCAGAACGACCGCTTCGGTTATCTCTCCGCGCAGAACATGGAGATCGACGCTTTCCTCGATTCCTGCGAAGTCACGGTCACCGAGCGCGACAAGGACGGACTGCCGGTGCTGGCCGGTCTGACGCAGCACTACGTCGACGTGCAGCAGCGCATCCGCGACCTCACGAAGCAGGACTACGTTCTCTACATCGTCGACAATAACGACGTATTCAGCAATATGTTCCGAAACGGTCAGGGTCTGTTCTTCGGCTACAAGCTCGGATTATCGCACAGTCTGCGCGATATGGAGACGGATTTCGGCATTCTCCCCTACCCGAAGTGGGACGAAAAACAGGACGGCTACCGCACCTACAACGCGCTGGGCAACGCGACGTCCTTCTGCGTGCCGATCACGGCTGACCCTGAAATGATGGGCTGCATCGTCGAAGCGCTCTCGTGCCTCGGCTGGGCGGACGTTCTGCCCGAATACTACGAAAAAGCGCTCAAGGGCAAATCGGCGCGCGACGACGAATCTGCCGAAATGCTCGATATCATCCTCGATAACATCCACTTTGACTTCACGCAGTTCTATTCCTACGCTTTCGGCAATCAGAAGGCTCCGTCCATGCTGCTCCGCATGAGCATCAAGAACGACAAGGAGATCGCCTCGATGTGGGCGGCGGACGAATCGGTGTACAACGCGACGATGGAAAAGCTGATCAATACGCTGAAAGCGGCTGACTGAACGAATCGGTCACAGAATATCATATCCCGCTCCTGTCTCACGACAGGAGCGGGATTTTTCTGTCCGCAAAAACCGGAAAACGCGATTTCAGGAATTATTCTGTTTCGTTCTGTACAATTCTATCGTATTGTGTATTGCTTTTTCGTGCGTGCCGCTGTATCATAATCATGTACCTGACGGCAGACGCGCAGAAACCGTCCTGCCGGCTTTATAAGGAGGCGTATGATCATGAACCCGATTCCGAACAGCATCCTGTGGGGACTCAGACCCGAGCAGATACGGGGGAAAAATTATCTGAAAACCATCGACTATATCCGTGAAAACACCGAAATGAACACGATCATCGTGAACATGGGAAACGGCGTCATTCAGGAGGACTATGACCAGTGCCACGGTGTCATGGCGGAGCTTGTGGACTACGCGCACCGGAGAGGACTGAAAATCGCCATGAAGCTCGTTTCCTCAAAGGGCTTCTACAATCCGGGCGCAAACCCGGACGTCAGCGCCGATATCGGTCAGCGGGAGCTTTTCACCATCGAAAACATCCATACCGCGCAGGCGCTCGCGCAGGAATACGAAATGACCGCCGACGAAAACGGCTCTGCGTCCTTCGTTCACGAGGCGTTCGGCGCACGCAGCAAGTTCCGTCCGCTTTACAACCGGCTTCTGAAGGTATACGCCTTCCGGAAAACCGCGGAGGGTTTCTATGCCCCCGAAACGCTTGAGGATATCACGGACCGCGCCGTGATCGTGCAGAACCGCACCTATCTGAAGGAGTTCGACATTCCCGGCGGAAAGGAAAACGCCGGAAAGACCTTCTACGCGCTGGTCGCGCAGTATTATAACCGGGACGAGCTGTTCGGCGGCGCGGACTGGAAACGCAAGAAAGCCATTCTGGACCTCTACGCGGACATTCCGCTCGACGGCGTATGTCTGGATGAAAACGGCTTTATGCTTCTGAATGTCACCGGCGTAAACAACGGGACCCTTCCTCCGTTCCGGCACCGTCTCTATTCCGACGGACACAGGGAGTATTACCGCGAAGCCTTCGGACTCGATCTGGACCGGGAACTGTTTGCCATGCGCTATGCGCCGGACGGGGACGATTCGGGACGCATCCGCGCGATCAACCGCTATTTCGACTCGCTGCGCGTACCGGTCATCGACGTGGAAAACAGGACCGCCGCCTACGCAAAAAAACTGTTCGGCGAGGATATTTACATCGGCGTTCACAATACCTTCCACAACCGTCTGGATCAGGACGAGGTCTGGCATACCGCCTGCGCGTGGTGGGACCTGCCGCGCCGGTTCGGACATACCGACGAGTACATTCCCTTCCCCGTGCGGATGGGCATCCTGCTGGCGGCGGAAGACCCGCGCATGATCCATATGTACTACGCCGGAAAACCCGAGACCATCTACCGCGAAATGGTGACCGACGCGCGTTACAATATCCGCATCTGCCACCACGCGCTGGACTCCAGATGGCCCGGCAGCTGCGATTACCGCGACCCTGAAATGGTGCGGACGATCCGTGTGCTGGACAAAGCGCTCGCCGGACTGAACGATTTCCAGAATCAGCCGCCGCAGCTCGATCTGCTGATCCTCTACGGCAATACGGCGCAGAACAACTGGTACCCTGATGGGAATGCCCGCAGCAAATGGGACATCAACGGCTCGCTTGGCCTGTACCCGATCTGCGAGAGCATCTGGAAAGCCGGATGGCGCGCCGCGATGGTTCCGGATTACGCCGTCTGTGACGGCAGGGTGCGATTTGAGAACGGGCGCGTACTCTTTAACGGATACGCCTTCACGCATCTGCTGTTTCTCTACCCCCGCTATGCGAAAAAGGAAGTCTATTCCTTCCTTGACGAGATTCATGCGGCCGGTTTCCCGATGACCGTCGCCGGAGATGCGGACATGGATTTTGACGCGGAAAAGACAACCCCGTCCTTTGAAACCTTCCCCGCCTTTGCGCTTTCTCAGCTCGAAGCGATCGGCTGTCCGAAATCGGCGATCCCGCACGGCTGTCTGTACCGGGACGGCAGCTTCTGCCTTGTCACGGACGGACTGTGGAACGGCGAAACGACCGAATTCGACTTCACCGTCGGAAACGACCGGTACACCGGCGCCGTGACCGGACTGCTCGCCTTCCGCAGGAACCGGATCGAAGCGATGAGCAAAGGGTCAAGACTTTTCCGAAACGGTGTGGAGATCCTGCCGTAAACCATCCGCACGAAATAACGGCGCTGCTCCTGTCCTGCGGCAGAAGACAGCGCTGAATAAATAGAAAGGAAAACACCATGAAAAAAGCATCGCGTTTTACTGTCATCATTCTGACAGCTTCCCTCCTTCTTTCCTCCTGCGCGTCTACTCCTTCCGACGGTTCCGATCAGACCGGTTCCGATCAGACCACGGACAGCCCCGTCGAAACCTCTCTCTTTGAAACGCTGCCCGTCCACGATTACGGCGGAGAGACCTTCACGTTTCTTCTTCCTTCGCAGCACACCTATGAGTTCTGCGAGGAAGACACCGGCGATATCGTCGATTCGGCGGCTTTTCTGAGGGATTCGACCATTCAGTCGACCTACAACGTTACGTTCCGGTATGTCACGGAATCGGGAAACTGGGACGGCAGAGACGTCTTCAACGGTCTCATTACCAACAGCGTCATGGCGGACGACAAGGCCTACGATCTGGTCGACGGCATGATCGCCGTCACGCTTCCGCTCGCCGCGCAGGGCGTTTTCCTGAACGTTGCGGAGCTTGACGGCATCGACCTGACCGCTCCGTGGTGGACGGCGGATATCTTCAACACGCTCGGCATCGCGGACAAGCTGTTCGGCGTGACCGGTTCTTCCCTGCTTTCGCTCTACAAATCCTCCTACGCCATGTTCGCCAACACGAAGCTTTTAGAGGAATATCACTGTGACGACCTGATCGACCTTGTTCTGAACGGCAAATGGACATGGGACGCTTTCCATAAAATCGTCGAAAACCGTGCGCAGGACCTCGACCACAACGATACCTACGATACGGCGGATTTTTACGGCTATATCGCGCATGAAACGCCGCAGCGCGCGTTCCAGACGGCGTTTGAGCTGCCGGTTCTCAGCCATGAAGACGGAAAGCTGACCTTTACCGGTCTGACGGAACGGTTCGCCGGAGCGGTCGAAAAAAGCATCGGATTCTTCTCGGACAAGGCCCAGTGCCTGATCGCTTCTTCCGCGCCGGACGATGTGTTTATCGGCAATCGCGCGATGCTCTATACCGCCACGATCGGCAAGATCGAAACCTTCCGCGATATGGAGAGCGATTTCGTCATCGTTCCCTTCCCGAAGCTCGATGAGGATCAGGAGAAGTACCATACGCAGATCGCGACCGGTTCGGGAATGCTCTTTATTCCGAAGACGGTGAAGAATGTCGGCATGACCGTCGATATCATGAACGCGCACGGATGCTTAAGCTACCTGAACGTCGTCCCGGCTTACTACGAATCCGCTCTCAAGGTCAAATACACCCGCGACGAGCGAAATATGGCGGTGATCGACATCATCAACGCCTCCATGTCCAACACCGTCGAGTTCGCGTTCGGCTCATCCCTCGATTTTGTCAACTGTCTTTACATCGATATGTCCAGAGGGAACAAAGAAGTCGCTTCCACCTTCGCCTCGATGGCGGCCAGCCTGCAGACCAAGCTCGACCAGCTGTATGAGGATTACAACAGCGTGGAATGATCCATTTTTACGACCATTGCTTTTGCGCAGCAAAAGCTTCCTTACATCGGAATTGTGGGTGGTTATCGGCGGGCAAAGCCCGCCGTGCGAAGACAGAATCGTTGCCGGAACGGCAGCGAAAGCCATAAAACGAGAAGATTGAAAACTTGTTTTCATTCTTGTTCCTGCCGTCGCTCCATACGATCGACGCAAACGTCCACTACGGAAAGAATCTCTACGCCACGCTCGACGGACGCTATGCCGGAAGCCCGGTGAACCGGAACGCCGACCCGTCTTCCCTTGTCACCGGTCCGGTTCCGACCAGTCAGCTTCTCTCCGCGGTATCGGTCGCGCAGACCGAGTTCAGCGGCGGACAGCCCATCGACCTCTATTTTGAAGCCTCGTGGTTTGACGATAAGGAAAAACGGGACAAGCTCAAAAGCCTGATCCTCACCTATTTTAAGCTCGGCGGTCTGCAGCTGCAGGTGAACAGCATCGACCCTGCGCTCCTTGAAAAGGCAGACGAACACCCGGAGGACTATCCGAACGTGATCATCCGCAAAGGCGGGTACAGCGTCTATTTCCGCGAGCTTTCGCACCCCGCGCGGGAGGATTTCATCGCCTGCGTCAGAAAAACGCACGCATAAGCGCACAAATTGCCGGAAAACGATTGACGAAACCGCCGAAATGTTGTATACTGGAACCGGACAAACACATCAGACCGGAAGATCCGGTCGTTGTTCCGGAGAAAGGATA
The DNA here is from genome assembly GCA_045600005.1 of Eubacteriales bacterium. Lineage (GTDB taxonomy): Bacteria > Bacillota > Clostridia > Oscillospirales > CAG-272 > Flemingiibacterium. Next base: position 7,802 of record JAZRXB010000313.1, read on the forward strand.
CCATCATGATACTGAACAGAAAACCGAGAGTCGCCATCGTCGGAGTCGGCGGGATGGGCGGCGTACACTTCAACATTTACTGCAAGCGCACGGATATCGAGCTTGTCGCGGCGTGCGACCTGCGCCTTGAAATGCTGCGTGAAAAGGCAGTGAAAAACGGCAGAGAGGACGTTGCGCTCTACGCCGATTACGACGAAATGCTTGCGGCGGTAAAGCCGGATATGGTCGACATCTGCACGCCGACCTATCTCCACGCCGAAATGGCGGTCAAGGCGATGCGCGCGGGCGCGTATGCGCTCTCCGAAAAGCCGATGGCGCTGAACAGCGAGCTGACGAAAACGGTGCTTGACGCCGAAAAGGAAACGGGGAAATTCTACATGACCGCACAGGTCGTGCGCTTCATGACCCCGTACCGCTATCTCAAGGACGTGATCGACAGCGGAAAGTACGGCAATCCCGTGCATATCATGATGTCCCGTCTGAGCAGCACGCCGGGCTGGAATCCCGACAACTGGTATCTGAAAGAGGAACTGAGCGGTCTTGTCATGCTCGACCTCATGATCCACGATATCGACTTCATGCAGTATGCCTTCGGTAAGCCGAAGTCGGTCGAGGGGACCTATCATCCGCTGCGGGACCGGAGCAATTCCGCGACCGCGACCTATCTCTACGACGGCTTCACCGTGACCATCGAGACCGGTTGGTTCCGGGCAAACTATCCGTTCAACGCCAGCTTCATCGCCGTTTTCGACACCGGTTACATCGAGAGCCGGAACGGCGTCCTCTACGACTGCGGCGTAAAGGTCGAGCTGCCGAGGGAAGGTCTGACCGGCGAGACCGGGATCAACATCTCCCACGTCGACGGCTACGAAGCCGAGATCAGCGAATTCATCGAGGGCGTCAGAACCGGCGTCCGTCCGGCGACCGTCTCCTCCGAAAGCTCCGCCTATACCATCGAGCTGATCGAGGAAACGAAAAAAGCGATGAAGCGCTTCTGACACAGCCGGACAAACATAAAAAGAGCGCGGCACATCGCCGGGTCTGCCGATGTGCCGCGCTTTTTCATTTAAGCTCCGTTCACATCATTCGCAGTTCGAGCGAACGTTTTCCATGTACTGTTCGATCTTCATAAGCGTGCTGTCCTTCGTGGAATCAATGCCGGAGGCAAGCTCCGAGCCGGCGGTGATCGCGTTGTACGCCGCGCCGATCGGGTTTCCGAACGCATTGTTGTAGATAAAGCCCGCGTCCAGCTTCATCGACGAACGGATCAGGTCGTACATCCGCGCCGAGCCGGAATCATAGACATACTTCGTCTTGAGCGCGACCTCGAAGTAGGCGGGGACCAGAACGCGGTAATTCGAGGAGGAGAGCGCTTCAAACACCGCGCCCGCCATGGACGGATCGCCGCAGGTGATCGGCATGGAGAACGCATTATGCGTACTGCGCGACCATGTGATGTAGTTTTCCTGCGCTTCGTCGAATTTCGGGAACGGGAGGATGCCGTAGGTGCTTTTCATGTTGCGGAGCAGACGGATCGAATCGCCGATCTCGGCGGTCATCAGGAAAATATCGCCCGACATGAACCGGTTCGTGATCTGATCGTACCGTTCCTGATGCTCCGCATACGCATTGGAAATTCCCGGATAATACGCGCCGACGGTATTCTTGTACAGCTCGTTCGACTTCGCGCAGGCGTCGAAATCATGCTCGGAACCCAGAACGAACTCGAACGCCCCGTCCGCCAGACGGCGCAGGACCTGAACGCCGGTCGAGCCGATGATGCCGTAGGTGTGCGTGTAGTCGTGAACGATGAAGCCGAGCTTGTCTTCCTCCGTATAGTTTCCGTCGCTGTTCAGATCCATAGAGGTCTGTGCCGCCAGCTCACGCACCTTGTCCACCGTCCATTTTCCGTCCTCCACGCAGGCGTAAAGATCCTCCACGCCGTAGGCCTGCGCCGTGTCGGCATTGAAGAACAGGGCGAACGCGCAGTCAAGGTAGTCGATCGAAGCGTCGCCGGACACGAAATAGACCTTCCCGTCGAGCGATACCGTATCGGTGATGCCGGGAATGTACCACGGCTTGTCAAGGTCGATGTGTTCGTTCGCCGCAAGATCCTTGAAAAGACCTTCCTGCACCATGATCGGCGCGTTTCCGATCATGATGTCCACAAAATCATACGCCGAGTCTCCCGCCATCACGACGCTGCGGATGTGATTCAGATAGTTGTCGCGTTCCGACACGATATGACCGGGGCGGCGGGTCACTTCGATCTCGACGTTCAGACGCTCCTCCACCGAACGGAACGACCGGTACAGCGCGTCATGGACGATATCCCCGTCCTCCGAATCCACATAGAATTTGTCGCTGACCTCCTCACGATAGAGGAAATTCACGGTCTTTCCCTGATAATCCAGATCGGACGGCAGTCCGTCCTGAATCTCCGTTTCGGCGGGTTCGGTGTCAGGCGCGTTCATTTCCGATGTTTCTTCGGGCACGTCTTCTCCGCCGCAGGAAACGAGCAGACCTGCCAGTATGATCACTGCCATGAAAAAAGCCGTTTGCTTTTGTTTCATCTTCTGAGATATCCTCACTTTCTGTCCGGGCGCGCCCTGTCGGGAGCCGCCCGCTGTCCTGATGAATCATTCCGGCGGTTCCGCCTGTTTCAGAAACACAAGTTTCAGCCGGACAGCGGGATACGCCGGTCATTTTCAAAGTAATCTGTAAAAACCATCTTGATTTTATCAGAATTCCGTGGTAAAATCAAGACAGGTTTTCAAGATGTTTTTTCAAAAAGCAAAGATTTCGGAAAACTGCCTTAAAAACGCCCGGAGCGCCGGGACTGCCCGAAGAAAGGATCTGACCCATGGATTTCGCACCGCTCGACCCCTTTGTCCGTCATGTGAATAAAACTACCTACATGATCGGGAACCAGTTCTTACTTGCCCGCGACTGTCATCTGACGTTCGTTCTGTCGGGAAGCGCACAGTTCGATACGCCGGACGGCAGTTACCCTCTTTTTCCGAACACCCTGCTTTACTTCCCGTACAACACGCCCTATCGCTTCACCGTGAAGGAGCCTTTTCTGTTCTACACGGTCAACTTCGATTTCACCCGGCAGTATGCCGACCGGACGCTCAGCATGACCCCGAAGCCGCTGGAGAAAGCCGTCCCGTCGGAAGCGTTCTTCACCCTGCCGCAGGATGCCGATTCCTGTTTTTCGTCCGTCCTGCTCTTTCCGGACGCGGCATGGGCGGAGAACAGCCTGCGGGTGATCTGCGATGAAAGCGTCCGCAAGCAGACCGGCTGCTGCGAGGTGCAGAGCGCCCATATGCTGCTCTTACTCATCAATATGCAGCGCCGCGCGGGCAGAACGGGGCATCCGCTGTGCGAAAAGATCCGCGAGCTTGTCGCCGCGGACGTCACGCTGAACAACAAAGCGCTGGCGGCGAAGATGAATTACCATCCGTATTACCTGAACGAGGTTTTCCGACAGCACGAGGGCGTGACGCTTCACAGCTACATCCGCTCCCAGCGGCTCATCAAAGCCTATGAACTGATCTCGACCACACAGCTGACCTACGAAGAGATCGCCGCTCAGTGCGGGTTCAGCTCGCAGACGCATCTTTCCACCGCGTTCCGTGAAGCCTACGGCTATTCGCCGAAAAAGCTGCGGTAATACGTCCCTTCCGTCCGCCGCAATACGCCTGTTGCCCGCTGTATAACACTTTCCGCACCGTTCGGCAGAAAAAAAGAACGCTCCCGACAGACCTCACATGAAGTCTGTCGGGAGCGTTCCGCATCGCGGGTACTCTGTCCGGCGCAGGTTTCTGCGCCGCAGTTTGCCGCCTGCCGGGAGGTTCCGCGCCGCGGGAGCCTTCTCACAGCCGCCTGAAAAGTCATCGCGCCGTCTCCCGGGATCACCCTTCAAAGAGCCCGTAGGCTTCCAGAATTTCCCGCCCGATCTGATAGAGCAGTCCGAGCGCGCTGCGCTTGATCGCCAGGGACGGCGAGGACAGACGCGCGTCGGCGACGGTGAACGCATTCCTGCGGTTCGGCCAGCCGCCTGCACGGGCAAGGATATTGTCGCATTCAAAGGTGAACACGCCGCCGCGCGACACAAACCCGGAGTCGAGAAGCCCGCGCATCACGGAATCAAGATCGAGCGTACCCATAAAAGGCGCGATGTGGTCGTCACGCTTTCCGAAGTTGTCCTGAATATGGACCGCGCACAGGTCCTCTCCGAGCGCCGCAAGATCACCGTACTGATCGGGATTCTGCATATTTGCGTGTCCCACGTCCCAGCAGGCATGAAGACGCGGAATGCCGCAGAAGCGGATGAAGTCCTTCATTTCCTCTCCCGTCATGAAGAAGTAGTCTCCGCCGGTATTGGACAGCGCGCTGTTTTCGATGAGGACATTGACGCCGTTCTGTTCCATCGCCGGAGCGAGCGCCTCGTAGAAGCGGCGGTTATCCGCAAAATATTCCTCTTTTCCGTCGGGATAACGGCATCCTTTGATAAAACCGGAATGCACGACGATGTTCGGGATGCCGAGATAGGCGCACGCTTCGATCGCGCGGACATTCGCCTTCACCACGGCGTCCCAGTCCTCCCGGAACGGGTCGTTGCGGGGAGAATGCGCCTGAACAAACGTAAAGCCAAGCTCGTCCGCCGCTTTTTTCGCCCGGCGGATATCCTCCATCCAGTTCTCTCCCATAAACGGAGAGCCGGAATAAGCCATATTGTAAAAGCAGAAGTCAAGATACCGGAACCCCGTCCCTTCAAAGCCGCGCACGCATTCCTCCGAGGATGCGAAATATCGTTCCAGATCGCCGGTCGTCGTTGCAAGACGCATGACAGAATCATCCTTTCTCTTCTCTATTCATAATTCATATGATCGTTTTTAGCGTATATCGTGAAATCATCCGAGCGCCAGAGCGTCTGTTTCTCCGACAGATTCTCAGGCGTTTTTTATCTGTCAGACGGCGCCGCCTTATCGTTTCGGCGTGTCGTCCGCCGCTTCTCTGTCCGGCTGACTGCGCCAGACCGACGGCGCGGCGCCGTGTACATGACGGAACGCATGACTGAACGAATAAATATCGCCGTAGCCCGTCTTCTGCGCCGCGTCGCCGATGCTGTTGGACGAATTGGCAAGCAGCTCCCGCGCCAGCTCCATGCGGCGCGACAGGATCCATTTGGAAGCCGGCATTTCGTAAACCTCGTGGAACAGCCGGTTCAGACTGCCCGCGCTGATCTGTCCGACCTTAGCCAGCTCGGCGACCGTCAGACCGGGGTCGGCGATATGGTCGTTGAAATACCGGATGACCGGCGCAAGCACGCGGCGGCGGTAGGCAAGCCGTTCGGAGGATTCCTCCTCCCGTCGGACGGCGTTCAGGATGCGGTAGAGCCGTTCGATGCATTCCATCTGCCGGTTATTTCCCCGCTCTGCCCAGATACGGGATATTTCCTGAAAAGCCGCCCGGTAAAACCGCTGATTTTCCGTCGTCTGGAACCGCGTTTTCATCTGAAATTCATCGTCGGCCGTCATGAAGTCCACCGTGAAATAATGCACCGGCAGATCGTTTCCCGTTTCGGCAAGGTCGATCTCGCCCCGGCGGATAAACAGCACCTCGCCGGGCATCAGCTCGGTCACATCCGTCTGCCGCGTGTACCGCAGTACCCCTTCCGTGACGAGGGCGACCGCGTGAAACGGTCTTGGAACGGACGGGATATAGGGGCGCGTTTTTTCGAGAAAATCAGCCTTCGCGCAGGAGATCCTCGTGATGATGATCGGTTTTTCCGTGCATATCCCCCGCTTTCTTCCTGATCATGCGATCCGTTTCTTTCTATTCATCATACCATGCCGCGCCGGTCAAAGCAATGCCGCCCGGCTTTTGTTCACATTAAATTAACATGATTGAATGATACAGACAAATATTGACCCGCAGAAACATTTCCTTGTTCCGTCCGAACTGCTATAATAATACTGAAAATATGTCGATTGTAAAACTTCGTTTTACAATCGACCGAATACCGAAAAACACAGGGAGGTGTCGTTTTGCACCCGCTTCTTCGCACGGAGCTGTCTGATTTTTACCGCAGCCGGCTGAACGGAAAATTCAAAGACTGCTGTGAGCGTTCAAAGTCCGCTCTGGACGCCGCCGTTCCCGGCGGTCTGAACGCTTTTGAGGAAAAACGGCGGCAGTACGCCGTCATCGCTGAAACGGTCGAGCCGGTTCTGTTCCGCCATACGGATTTTTACTATGAGGTCTGCGCCAACGATTCCGTCGAGCGTCCGCAGACGCCCGGTATGTGGACCTACCGCAAAAACCGTTCCGACTATTCCCGCCTTGCCGAAGCGGTCCTGGCGGAAAAGAACGCCTGCACGTCGGTTCCGCTCTATACCTTCTGCGGCGAGTTCGGCGACGAAATGTACCACTTCGCCTTTGAAAACGAAAAGGTCCTGCAAACCGGCTTTCGCGGACTGTATGAGAAGATAAGCGGATACCTCGCAAAGCCGGGGCTGACCGAACGTCAGACCGCCTTTTACCGCGCGGCGGCGGACGGCTGTCTTTCCATGAAGCGCGTCGCCGAACGCTTCAGCGAAAAAGCAAGGGAGCTGGCGGACGCCGCGTTGAGCGCGGACGAAAAGCGCCATTATGAAAAAATCGCCGAAACCGCCCGTAAGATCCCGTGGGAAAAACCGTCCGGCTTTTATGAAGCGCTCGAAGCGGTCCTTTTCATCGAGCAGGTGCTTCCCGCGCTGGAAGGCGGCGGACTTTATACCGTCGGACGGCTCGACAGGCTGTTATGGGAGTTTTACCGGAGCGATCTTGAAGCCGGTGCGCTGACGCGGGAGCAGGCGTATGCGCTCATCTGCGAGTTTCTCATCCTGTTCGATTCCCGCATCGACCACGACAGCCCCGATCAGAGCGATTCTCTGGTCTGCGCGGTCTATACGCTTGGCGGCTGCGATGAGGACGGAAAGCCGTTTTACAACGAGCTGACCGAACTGTTCCTCAGAGCGAACCGCGAAGAAAACATCATCTACCCGAAGATCAAGTGCCGCTTCGGCAAGGATTCGCCGGGCGAATACCTGAACCTCATCAACGCGGAGCTTGCGTCGGGAAAATCGACCCTGCTCTATGTCAACGACGACGCGATGCTGCCCGCTCTGCGCCGCGCCGGGATCGGGGACGGCGACGCGCGGAACTATTCCCTGCTCGGCTGCTGGGAGCCGGTCGTTCCGGGATGCAGCAACGAGCACTGCGCGTACATGAATCTGATCAAGATCTTAGAGCTTTCGGTCTGGGGCGGATACTCCCATGAAGCGCTGCCGTTCGAGATCAGACCGATCGACGGGGCGGAGGATTTCGAGGATGTGCTTGAAACGGTGCTTGCCGACATCGAAGCGGTGTTCGCTTCCCGCAGCCGCGTCGCCGTCGGCGCGAGACGATATTGGAGCGAGATCGACCCGCACCCCTTGATCTCGTGCGCGCTGGACGATTGTCTGGCAAGAGGGCGCGACCTGACCGAAGGCGGCGCGAAATACAATCTGGACGAGATCATCTGCGCCGGTCTGCCGAACGTGATCGACTCCCTTCTGGTCATCCGGGATCTGTGCTTTGAAAAGAAAACGGTCACGCTGCCCGCGCTTCTTCATGCCGTGCGCTCGAACTGGGCGGACGATACGCCGGACATGGCGGCGCTGCGTTCGGACGCGCTTCGCTGTCATTTTTTCGGCGACGCTTCCGTCGAGAGCATGAGCCTGACAGAGCGCGTCACCGATTTCATCGCGGAATGCGCCGAAAAGCAGCCGTCGCTCTGGGGCGGACGCATGACGGTGGGATATATGCTGTTCATGGAGCTGTACCGCTGGGCGAAGGGCGTGCGCGCCACGCCGGACGGCAGACATAACGGCGATCTTTTCGCGCGCGGGCTCACGCCGTCTTCCCTTCACCATATCGAATCGGTGACGGACGTGCTGACCGGTCTTTCGGCGATCGACCCGTCGGGCGTCGCGGCGGACAGTGTGCTGAACATCACCCTGCCGTACCACGATATGCCTCTGCCGATCTGGGAAGCCTTCCTCCGGACGGCGGCGGGATTCCCGGTCCAGGCGCTTCAGATCAACTGCGTCACAAAGGAAGAATTACTCGACGCGCGCATCCATCCCGAAGCGCACAGCGGGCTGATCGTCCGCGTCTGCGGCTACTCGGCGAAGTTCACCAGTCTGCCGCGATACGTGCAGGACGACTTTTTACAGCGGAATTTCTTTGAAAAATAAACGTTAAAGGAGAATTCATATCATGACAATTCGCGGAACCAGAGCGCTCGTCACCGGCGGGAGCCGGGGCATCGGAAAGGAGATCGCCCGCCGTCTCGTCGAAGCCGGCGTGAAAACCGTGATCACAGGACGGAATGAGGAAACGCTGAGACCGGCGGCAGAGGAGATCGGCGCGGACTATCTCGTATGGGACATCGCCGACATTCCGGTCATGCAGAAGAATTTTGACCGCGCCGTCGAAATGCTCGGCGGCTTCGATATCCTGGTCAGCAACGCGGGCGTTCTCACGCCGAAGAACGAGTGGGGCATGGGGATGCTCGACCTCACCGAGCCGGAGTGGGACTACATCATGGACATCAACCTGAAAGCGGCGTATTTCATCATGCAGACCGCCGTGCGCTATCTTTACACGAACCGTCTCACGGGCAGCGTGCTGAACATCGCGTCGGTCGCGTCGACCGAGCCGTTCTACGGTCCCTACGCCGCGTCCAAGGGCGGCGTCGTCGGACTGACGCGCGGCTGGGGAAAGCAGTTCGCGCCCTATGGCATCGTCATCAACGGCATTGCTCCCGGTCCGATCGCGACCGAGATGAACCACTGGCACGAGGGCGATTCGATGAAGCATGACCGCATCCCGACGGGACGCTTCGGAACGGTGGAGGAGGTCGCCGGACTTGCGATGTACCTGCTCAGCGAGGAAGCCAGCCAGATCGTGGGCGAGACCGTCATCATGGACGGCGCTTACGACATCAAATAAGCTCTGCGAAACGGAGGAACGATGAATGAGTCTGCACACTGAGAATAAAACGCGGTCGGCTGCGCTTCTTCTGACGCTTCTTCTGACGCTTTCGTCCTGCGGCGGGACGGCTCCGTCCGATGAGACGACCGCCGCCGGCAGTGAGAGCGAAGCCGTCACCGAAAAGACCGACCCTCTCGGCAAGCTGTCGCAGCTCGACTATGGCGGACGCGAGTTCTGTTTTGTCGGGCGCAAGGATTACAGCGGCGAGCTGTGCATCGAGGAAGCCGACGGCGATATCCTGAACGACGCGGTTTTTGAGCGCAACCGGACCGTCGAGGAGCTTTTGAACGTCAAATTCAGCTGGGAGATCGGCCAGAGCGAGTATTCCGATCTCGGAAAAACGTCGATCCTTGCCGGAGAAGATACCTACGACGCGCTGATGATCCATTCGCGCATGGCGTTCAACTTCATGGCGGAGGGACTTCTGCACGACTGGAACGACAGTATGCCGTACACCGAGCTTGACAAGCCGTGGTGGAGTCAGGATATGCTCCGCAACATCGCGGTCGGCAACAAAATCTATTTCATGTCGGGCGATATCAGCTACTATTTCCTCGCCGACACGCAGATGATGCTGTTCAACAAGCAGATCTTTGAGGATCTGGACCTGAACGACCCGTATCAGACGGTGCGCGACGGCAAATGGACGTTCGATACGATGGCGGCGCTCGCAAAAAAGGGCACGATCGACCTGAACGGCGACGGAAGGATCGCGGCCGATACCGATAAGATCGGCTACATCACGACCCGCTGGCGCGGACCGAACTTCGTCTACATCGCCGAAGGGACCCGTCTGATCACGCTGGACTCGAACAAAATGCCGGAGCTTACCCTGAACACCGAAAAAGCCGCCGATATCTTCACGAGATACATGGATTTCCTGCGTTCCGACACGGCGCAGATGATCGGAGAGGTCGAAGGCGCGGACATGATGAACGCATGGATGTCGGGGCACGTGATGTTCTTCGACGGTCTGCTCAAATACGCGGCGAATATGCGTGAAATGAAGGACGATTTCGGCATCCTGCCCATGCCGAAATTCGACGAGGCGCAGGAAGCATACCTGTCCACGCCGGGCGCGGGCATCAACTTCTACGCCGTTCCGGTCACGGTGAAGGACAGCGCCTGCACCAGCGCGGTCCTCGAAGCGCTCGCCGTCATCGGACACGAAACCATTCTTCCGGCATACTACGACGTGACCTTGAAGAGCAAGTATTCCCGCGACGAGGAGTCGGCGGAAATGCTCGACCTCATCCGCGAAAACATCATCGTCGATTTCGGCTCGCTGATCTACGGTCATACCGTCAATAAGCTGAACAGCATCGGCTACTTCCTTGCGGACGAAAAACAGAATCTGAATTTCGCGTCCTTTTATGCGGAAAACGTCGAAACCTTCCAAACCTATCTGAAAGAAGTCATCGACATGATCTCGTAAAAACAGAAATGCGCGCCCCCTGTCTGCCGACAGGGGCGGCACCGTTTTATTCCGATCGTTTTTCAGAGCTTCAGGAGCAGCTGCGCCGGTTCCGTGCCGGCAGGAAGAAGGACCTTCCCGTCGTCACATGACAGCGCGCTGCAAATACAGTTCCCGGAATCAGACTCCGAAATCGAACTACCTTGAATGTCCGCCGCCGCCGTGCGAACCGCCGCCTCCGGATGAATGATGACCGCCGCCTCCGCCGCCGCCCGACGAGGAAGAAGGCGGATCGTATCTTCTTATGACATTCTTTCTCAGGAAAACATCCCTGCTTTCCGTGAATTCAAGCGAATTTCTGATGATATACGTATCGGGCTTGACCGTATTCTGTCCCAGACGCTCCTTTCTGTTTTCAAGAACATAAAGAAGAAGAATGATCCCCGCGATGACATACGCGAAAATATGTCCGAGCCGCGGGACAACGACATCGTCCTCCATGTAATACACATACGCATCAATAAAGTCTATGCACGCTCTGTAATAATCCTCGTCCACATAATGATAAAAGCTGTCAAGCGTATCGTCGATCATGGACGAGGAAAACCGCTCCTCAACGATACCGGTCGTACACATCCACGTGTAGATCTTTCTCGTCTCCGGCTCTCTGAAGATATTGTCGACAAGCAGAACGCCGTCTCCCGTCGCGGTCGTCCCGTCCAGCACCTGCGGGGCGTCATATCCGAACCGGTTGTCTTCCCAGAATTTATCGGCGTAAACCATGACATATTTATCGGGTGTGATCGGCATGGTATAGTTCGCGCGATACTCCGGGGCAAAGTCTGCCAGACTCTCATTGAGCGTCACAATGACGATATCCGTCATGGTGATCTTTTCCTTTGCGTGAATGTACTCCTCGAGCTGAGCCTCCTCAAAATCGGTGAGCTGATTCGCGTAATCGAAAACGCGCTGATCTCCATAGACCCGCTCGGTGTTCGGGCTTTCATAATAATTGTTCAGCATTTCATCCCTTGCCTGCACCCGGAAAGCGTATAGGATCAGAAACAGGACAACGGCGATGCCGGTAAAGATCAGCAGCGCTTTCCAGTGTTTCAGGTATGTTTTCAGATCCTTTATGGAAAATTCAGACATCAGTAATTCCTCCCAAAATCAGAACCGTTAGTCGATCGCTTCATGCTTTAAGATGACAAACGCTATAATAAAATCCGTTTTTATGTCGGCTTTGCCGACATAAAAACTCCTCTAAGGCAAGCCCTCGCACCGATATGGGGAGAGCCGTCAAAACAAGTTTTGCCGACAGCGATAAGCGCGAGTACCGATTGTAAAACGAAGTTTTACAATCGACTATCAGAAACCGCAGAGTTCGCGTCCGCCTGACGTCAGTCAGAACAGCAGTCCCTCCAGAAGTCCTATGAGCGCATCAATGGCAAGTCCCCACAAGCCGGCGCAGGTGATCCCGTAAAGAACGACCTTCCATTTGGAGATCGGCGTTTTTCCGACGATCTTTCCGGACTGTCCGTTGACATAGAAATAGTAATTGTTTCCCTCGTAAGTGTAGGTATATTTCCAGACCGGAAGAAGCGTGAGCTCCGTTTCTCCCCGTGTCAGCGTCAGCTGATCGACGTCCGGCTTCAAAAGGGAATAACCCGACATGGATTCCATCATGATCTTAGAGGCGCTCCCGACTGTTTTATCGTCCGCCCGCTGTGCGAGTTCATCCTCGCTCATATTATTGGTTTCACTTAAGAAGCCCGACAGGATCCTCGGGTCAAAATCGGTCAGAAGCTGATAGTTAAAGGGTTCAAGCAGATCCATCGTTTCGTCGGGCATGGACAGGGAGGCGTCGACCGGAACGTTATCATAATCCGCTTTCAGCTCACGATACAGCTTATAGTAGGAGATTTCAGTGCAGTCATAGTTGCCCTCGCGCCAGCTGATCGACTGCGTGGCGTCGCAGACATATTTGCTGTCGACATGATAGTCATACATAAAGAACGGCACATAGTACCCCTTCATATTGACCAGCGTTTTCTCGCTTAAAAACGACGAAGGCGTAAATATCCTGTCCTGAAACTCCTCTTCAAGAAGACCTACGACGTCTTTCTTTGACAGCTTGAACGGGATCACTCTGTTCGGACGATACCGATCAGAGATCCGTTTGTCAAAAATGATATAATTGCCGCAGAAAGGACACTGCGACGCACTGGTAAATTCGCCCGTGTCAAGCTCTCCTCCGCAGGCGGGGCAAACCGTCAGCGAGTCGTTTCCCTTCTGTTCCTCACAGTCCACTCCATCGCAGTACGGGCAGTAAATACGCTGCCTTTCAGGCGAAAAGACCATATTGCCGCCGCAGTTTTTACATTGAAAATTCATCATGTTCTCCATTCCGTGCCAAAGCACAAATCCGTCGGACGATGCGGAAGCACCCCGCCCCTTCGATCGTCCGGGCCGTTTATCAAAATCAAGCCTTTATGTGAGCAGCCCCCGTCAGCAGTCCGGACGCCGCGTCCTTCATATATGTCCCCGATTCGTATAGATCACGTCTCTCGTGATCGGAGATACGGCATAATCCGCCCGTTCTGCAAAACTGATGCGGACAAGCTCCTTCGCCGCTTCTTCGATCGTTTCGGTGAGATTTCCGCCGTGTGAGCTCAGCTCCGCGTCAATGACCGCGCGCAGATACAGCAGTCTGAATCGGCCGCTTTCCGCGATCCGTGAAGGCAGCGCTTCCCTGAGCTTTTCGGCAAGAGCGAGCGCTTCTCCGCATTTTTTCGGGAATTTCAGGATGAACTGCGGAAGAACGGAAACGCGGTCGGCACGGGGATAATCGTCAAAAACGCCGTTCTCATCGCGCCTGTGACGCGGAAGGGTCCCTTCCAGCAGAAAGATCAGACGGCGCATATCCGAAACGGTCTCATCGCCGAAATAACAGCGGCAGTAGTCGCCCACGACGGCGGAAAGATCGGTCTCGCCGAAATACAGGGAAAGCATGACGGCCTTGTTCAGATCTTCAAAGATCCCTTCCGAATAGAGCATCCCGCCGTCGTGCCGCACCGCCGTCCTCCGGTAGCTCTCACAGAGTGAGACCGGCACCGGAACCGCGCCGAAGCCTCCCCACGGAACAGCGGAAAGCATACTGATCTCGGGAAATCCCCACAGAGGGATCTCCGCCTGTCCGCATTTCTCATACAGCTCCTCCGGGATCGCGGAAGAGCCGAGATCAAGCAGCAGCTGATCGAAATTCTCCCTGACCATATCGAACCTGTCGAGAAATCCTTCCCATTCGCCGTCCGTGAACGAATCGAAACGCCATGTGGAAAGGGTGAGCTTCGTCTGCGGAGAAACGCTCTTTATCATCCCTCCGAGCTCTGCGGAAAGATCGAGGAATCCGCGCGGACCCCACGGACGGCAGCTTTCACAGGTACAGCCGCCCTGATCGTAGGGCCACAGCCATACGTTGTCAAGACCGACGTCGGCAAACCTTTCGATCACGGCGCGGTGCGTATCGAGAAGCAGTCTGCGCGCCTCGGGCTTTGACGGGCAGAGCTCGGTATGATAAAATCCGCAGAGCGGACGGCGATACCCGGTCCCGTTCGTGGAGTTTTCGGCAAGATATTCCTTGGGAGCGCCGTAAAAATGCTCGTTTGCCAGCATTCCGAGCGTGGTCTTCATCCGGCAGGCTTTGGCTGCTTCAAAGATCCTGTGCAGACGTTCGATCATCCGCCCGGCTTCCTCATCGGAAAAACCGGAAAACGCATGGCGGTCAAACCACACCGCGATCCCATTGCAGCCCCACAGAAACAGCTCCTCGATGTATTCCTGAATCTTTTCGATCGGAGCCGCCTGATAATAGTTGTAAAAATGGGTGGCGAAATAGACCCCCCGCACCGTTTTCTCCGGCGCCCTTTTTTCGCTTTGAAGCAGTTCGGGAGACCTGTGCAGAATTCTGCCGATCCCATAGCAGAGTCCGGCGAACGCGCCGCCGGACAGACGGATCACGCCGTCGTTTCCGATGCGGATCTCATAGCCCTCGCCGTCAAGCGCGGGGTCGAACGACAGCTCGACCCGGTGATCCGCCGCATCCTCCGTTTGCAGGACAGTATAAAGTCCCGCGTGACGGCAGAGCAGCCCGTATGCCGCCGTCAGCTCCCGGTCGGTTTTGTCATAGCGGATATAAAGCGTTTTCATATTTTCTGATCATCATTCCAATCTGCCGGATCTTGGGCGGTCTCCATTGTCTTTCCGTCACGCTCGCAGCCCGTGCGTTCAGGTTTCTTCCGCAGAGCAGACGTGGCTCTGCCGGTAGTCGGTCGGCGTACAGCCGAGATATCTGCGGAAATTCCGATGATAGGAACGCAGGGAATCGAAGCCGCAGTCAAGGGCGATGGAGGTCACGCTGTCGTGAGTTTCCGCGAGACGGGTGCAGCTCTCGACGACCCGGAAGGAATTCACATACTGCGTGAACGTGATCCCCGTGCGCTCCGAGAAAAAGCGGGAAAGATAGGCGTAGTGGTAGGACGTCGCCTCGCAGAGGTCTTCCAGCGTGCAGGGCTCCGTGTAATGCCCGGCGACAAAATCAAAGATCCGCAGAAGAAGGCTCTCCTTGGCGGAGTCGCGTTTTTCGTAAGAGACGCGCTTATCAAATTCATCCATCAGCGAATAGAGCGCGCTCTTGATATGCAGAGTACGCCGGTCGGTTTTGAGCGATAACAGCGCCGCAAGAAGCGCGTCAGACGGACGGAACAGATTGGTGCATGGAATATGCGAAAGCGCAAAATCCGCGAAGGCGCGGACATAGCCGGGCGAAAAGATCCACAGCACATGGGCGCATTCCCCGTCCGCTTCCAGAAAATGCACCTGCTCCGGGAATACCAGCACGGCTTCCCCCGCCTTCACCTCATACTGCCGATTCCCGGCGCCGATGCGCATGACCCCGCGCGTGACGGCGATCAGTTCAAAGGAATCGTGGATGTGTGCCGGAAAGGAAAAATCCTCTTCTTCCTCGATGCGAAGGGTGTCGGCACGCAGAGAATGACTGCGTTCATAAAACATAGCTGCCTCGAAAAGTAAAATTCTGTCTTATTATTGTACACGATTTGGCGCGAAATGTCAAGGCAAAACTGCTATAATGAAGAAAAAACCAAATGTTACGGAGGGTTTCTCATGAAAAAAGCACTGTTGTTCTACGGCGGCTGGGACGGACATCAGCCCGACGCGGTTTCGGCAAGGTTCGCCCGTCTTCTCGAAAAAAACGGCTTTGAGACCGAGCGCGTTCAGGGAACGGAATGCCTGAACGACCGGGAAAAGCTCGCGGAGTACGATCTCTTTGTTCCCTGCGTCACGATGAGCTCGATCACGGGAGAGCAGTCGAGGAACATCTCGTGGGCGGTCGCGCACGGCGCGGGTCTTGCGGGCTGTCACGGCGGGATGTGCGATTCGTTCCGTCAGGACACCGAATGGCAATTTATGACCGGCGGACAGTGGGTGTCGCATCCCGGCGGAGACGGCGTTTCCTACACTGTGAATATCCATAAGGGTTCTTCTCCCATCGTTGAGGGAATGGAGGACTTTACGGTCTCGTCGGAGCATTATTATCTGCACATCGACCCGTCGATCGAGGTGCTGGCTTCCACGCGCTTCCCTGTCGTCAACTATTACCACGCCGCGAACAAGCCGGTGGATATGCCGGTGGCATGGACGAAATTCTGGGGCGTCGGCCGCGTCTT
This sequence comes from Eubacteriales bacterium, assembly GCA_045600005.1. Lineage (GTDB taxonomy): Bacteria > Bacillota > Clostridia > Oscillospirales > CAG-272 > Flemingiibacterium. The sequence goes on from JAZRXB010000313.1 coordinate 24,047, forward strand.
CTACTGCTCGCTCGGACATCACGACGACGTGTTTGAAAAGTCCCCTTCGGCAGAGCTTCTGATGGAACGCGGAATGCTCTGGGCGGCGGACGGGAAGACCTTTGCCGCCGCGCACGGTCTTTCGGGAGAACAATACGAAAACAAAGCAAAAATGTACTGATACGGGAGGAAAAACGGTATGCTGAACGTCGGAATGGTCGGTGTCGGCTGCATCAGCGGCATCTACCTCAAAAACTTTTTTAACGTATTCAAGGACGTGCGTCTCGTCGCCGTCTGCGATCTGATCCGGGAACGCGCCGAAAAGGCGCAGAAGGATTACCCGATCCCGAAGCTGTACGACACGATGGAGGAGCTTTTTGCCGATCCGGAGATCGACATCGTTCTCAACCTCACGCGCCCGTATCAGCACTACGCCGTCTCGAAGGCGGCGCTGCTCGCCGGAAAGCACGTCTACTGCGAAAAGCCGCTCGGCGCCGATCTTGAAGAAGGCGTCGAGCTGGTGGCTCTCGCAAAGGAAAAAGGACTCTATCTCGGCGGCGCGCCAGACACCTTTATGGGCGCGGGCATCCAGACCTGCCGCAGGCTGATCGACGACGGTCTGATCGGCGAAGCGATCGGCGGCAGATGCTGCATGGCGACGCACGGCGTCGAGTCGTGGCATCCGGACCCTGATTTCTACTATCAGCGCGGCGGCGGTCCCCTTTTCGATATGGGACCCTACTACATCACGGCGCTGATCAATCTGCTCGGCGGCATAAAGCAGGTGTACGGCACGGCGCACACGTCGTACAGCGAACGTCTCATCACCGCCGCTCCGCACCGCGGCGAGATCATCAGGGTCAACACGCCGACCCACATCGAGAGCTTCCTCACCTTCGACTCGGGCGTCAACGTGTCGCTTCTCACGAGCTTTGACATTTACGGCACGAAGCAGACGAACATCGAGATCTACGGCACCAAGGGCACGCTCTACGTTCCCGACCCGAACTGCTTCGGCGGAAATCTCGTCCTCAAAAACGGAGAGGTCGGCGGCGAATGCGCGATCGTTTTCAAGAACGGAGAGACGGGAAAGGAAGACTACTACCCGATCACGTTCGATTATGCGGACAACTCCCGCTGCCTCGGTCTTGACGATCTGGCGGTCGCCATCGAGACCGGCCGTCCCGGCAGGACCACGTATAAACAGACCTTCCATGTGCTGGAAACGATGGCGGGCATCCTGAAAAGCGCCGAAACCGGTATGCCGTATCAGATGACTTCCCATTTCGAGCGTGAAGCGCCGATGGATCCCGCGCTCGAACACGGAAAACTGTAAGAAGGAGACGGAACATCATGAGTGCTTTTGAAACGATCCCCACGATCCGTTATGAGGGTGCGGAAAGCAGAAATCCGCTCGCCTTTCATTTCTACGACCCCGAAAAGACCGTTCTCGGCAGAAAAATGAAGGAGCATCTGCCGTTTGCCATGTCGTGGTGGCACACGCTCGGCGCGGCCGGAACCGATATGTTCGGCAGAGACACCGCCGATAAATCCTACGGCGCCGAAAAGAACACGATGGCGCACGCCTATGCTAAGGTAGACGCCGGCTTTGATTTCATGCAGAAGCTCGGTATCCCGTATTTCTGTTTCCACGACGTCGATCTCGTTCCCGAAGCGGACGATCTGAAAGAAACAAACCGCCGTCTCGACGAAATTTCCGATTACATCGTAAAGAAAATGCGGGACACGGGCGTCAGGTGTCTCTGGGGCACGGCGAATCTTTTCTCGAATCCCCGCTATATGAACGGCGCAGGCTCGACGAATTCCGCCGACGTGTACTGCTTCGCGGCGGCGCAGATCAAAAAGGCGCTCGACCTGACCGTAAAATTCGGCGGAAAAGGCTATGTTTTCTGGGGCGGCCGTGAAGGCTACGAAACGCTGCTCAACACCGACGTGAAATTCGAGCAGGAAAACATCGCCGCGCTCATGCATATGGCAGTCGCTTACGGCCGTTCGATCGGCTTTACGGGCGATTTCTACATCGAGCCGAAGCCGAAGGAGCCGATGAAGCATCAGTACGACTACGACGCGGCGACCGCGATCGGTTTCCTGCGGCAGTACGGACTGGATCAGGATTTCAAACTCAACATCGAAGCGAATCACGCCACCCTTGCCGGACACACCTTTGAGCATGATCTCCGCATCGCCGGTATGAACGGACTGCTCGGCAGCATCGACGCGAATCAGGGCGACCCGCATCTCGGCTGGGATACCGATGAGTTTCCGTTCGACGTCTACACGGCGACCATGTGTATGCTCGAAGTCATCCGTGCGGGCGGTCTTACCGGCGGCTTCAACTTCGACGCGAAGTGCCGCCGCCCGTCCTTCACGGCGGAGGATCTCGCGGAGAGCTATATCCTCGGCATGGACACCTATGCGCTCGGTCTTCTGAACGCCGAAAAGATCATTCTCGACGGACGGCTCGACGCCTTTGTCAGGGAGCGTTACGCAAGCTACTCCGAGGGGATCGGTCAGAAGATCCGAAACGGCAGCGCGTCTCTCGAAGAACTTGCCGCCTACGCGGAAAAGCTCGGCGCTCCGGCAAATCCCGGCAGCGGAAGACAGGAACGGCTTGAAGCGATCGTGAATCAGCTTCTGTTTTCGTAAGACCATGATGAAATACTATATCGGGATCGATCTCGGCACATCCTCCTGCAAGGGGATCCTCTGTGACCGGGAAGGAAACATCCATCGGCAGTCTGCCGTCGATTATCCCGTCCTGTATCCGCAGAACGGCTGGACGGAGCAGGACCCGGAAGCGTGGCTGAATGCCGCCGAAGCCGTCATCCGCGAGCTCAGCAGGGGAGCGGAGGACGACGTGTACGGACTTTCGTTCGGCGGACAGATGCACGGTCTCGTGGCGCTCGACGAAAAGGGAGACGTGATCCGTCCCGCGATCCTCTGGAACGACGGGCGGACCGAAAAGGAAACGGACTATCTCAACGGGGTGATCGGAAAGGAAACGCTGTCGGCGCTGACCGGCAATATCGCCTTTGCCGGATTTACCGCTCCGAAGATCCTCTGGCTGCGGGAAAACGAACCGGAAAACTATCGGCGGATCGCCGGAATCTGTCTGCCGAAGGACTATCTCGCCTATAAGCTGACCGGCGTTTTCTCCACCGACCCTTCCGACGCTTCGGGGACGCTTTTCTATGACGTTCGCCGGAAATGCTGGTCGGAGGAGATGTGCCGTCTGTGCGGCGTGAAAAAGGAGTGGCTGCCGGCGCTGTACGAAAGCTATGCCGTCACCGGCAGGCTTCTCCCGACCTACGGGCTGAAAAACTGCATCGTCACGGCGGGCGCGGGCGACAACGCGGCGGCGGCGGTCGGGACAGGCACGGTGCGGAACGGTTCCTGCAATCTGTCGCTCGGAACAAGCGGTACCATCTTCCTTTCGCAGGACCGCTTCTCGGTCGACAGCCGAAACGCTCTGCACAGCTTCGCGCACGCGAACGGCAGGTGGCATCTGATGGGCTGTATCCTTTCCGCCGCTTCCTGTCGGAAATGGTGGCTGGAGGATATCCTCGGCACCGGCGATTACAGCGCCGACGAGAGGGCGGTCTCGTCGCCCGAAGCGGAAAGCGACGTGCTGTTCCTGCCGTATCTTGCCGGTGAGCGTTCGCCGCACAACGACGTGAACGCGCGCGGCGCCTTCATCGGACTGTCGGCGAATACGACGGCGGCCCGGCTCAGCCGCGCGGTGATGGAGGGCGTGACCTTCGCCCTGCGGGACTGCCTTGAAGCCGCAAAAGAGAACGGCATCGACCCGACCGAAACGAACCTCTGCGGCGGCGGCGCCAGAAGCGCCGTCTGGCGGCAGATCGCTGCCGACGTTTTCAATATGCCCGTCCGCATCCTGACGACCGAGCAGGGACCGTCTCTGGGCGGCGCGATGCTGGCGATGGTGGGAGCCGGTGAATACGAAAGCGTCGAGGAAGCGGCGGACGCGATCGTTTCCGTGTCGGAAACGATCCTGCCCGATCCTGCCGGAGCGGCAAAAATGGAACGCAAATACCGCGCTTTCCGAAAGCTCTACCCCGCCCTCAGGGGGTTGTACTGACCCGAAAAAAACGCGCCGGTCCGTATGCAGGCAGAACGCTGCATCTCACCGGCGCAGATGACCATCCTGAAATGCTTCTTTATGAGAAAATGAGATAATTCTGAAACTCTGAAACCATTGAAAGAAAAGGACGTCCAAAGATTGAAAACAGGTTTTCGCTGAACATCCCCTTCCGCTTCTTCGCTTTGGGGTTGGTCAGCAGGCTGAAAAAACGCCGGGAAGCAGAAAGCTTCCCGGCGTTTTTGAATATGAGACAGCGCGCCTTTTCACCTTGACAGGATTTCCGTTCTCACAGCCTCCTGCCTGCCGCCAGCGCGATGTACCGTTCGTTCTTCCGGTTGACCGCACAGTAATAGTGGTACACGACGCCGTTCTCACAGAGTACCCACGGCTTGTGCGCGTAGACGTCCTCCCATTCGTATTCGCTTTTGATCAGCGGCTCGCCGTCCCACTTTGTCCAGTGAAGCAGGTCGTCGGATGCGGCGAAGGTATCGTATGCTCCCACGCCGCGCTCGCAGATGAAATAGAACATGACATAGTGTCCGTCTATGACAGTGATCTGCGGGTCGCCGTTGATCACCACCGTGTCCGGGCAGTCGAAGACCGAGATCACCGCGTCTCTGCCGTACCGCTTCCAGCTCTCGCCGTCTTCCGAAACGGCGAGGAAAATGCTCTCGCGTCTCGTCTGATTTCTGGCGTTATAGGCGCAGACATAGGGATATCCGAGCGTTCGCTTTTCGTCGCGGAACATCATCGGCTTGAACAGCGTGAGAGTCTCTCCGTACCGCGCGTCCTCGTCGTCCGGGCGGAGGATCGGCTGCGGATTCTTCCGGTATCCGTCAAGGTCGAGCGGGTCGGCGCATGATGCGTATCCGATCATCAGCGGGTCGGTCTCATAGCCGGACAGATCACCTCCGATGTAGGCAAACCGGTATTTCCCACCGATCCTTTCCAATCGGTTATCCCCGTAAAAATCGGGACAGGGGAACTGCGCGTAGCCGCCGGTCTGTCTGGAATCCCAGCCGTTGTCGCCCTGAAGGATCCGGCCGAGGACATTCCAGTGCAGAAGGTCGCGGCTTTCGGCAAGATGCGTCGTATAGCCGGTCTTCACCTGCCGGTCGATCTTGATGAAGGACATCAGAAAACGATCCCGATATCGGAACACAACGGGAGAATCGCATAACGCGTCGTCGAATTTCAAAACGGGACCGTATTTGTACGGCGTTCTGATCTTTTCATAAAGCTCGGATAGAATGGTTCTGTCCACAGACTGACACCCTTTCTCTCAGTCGATTGCAAAACTGCGTTTAATAACTTGACGTTCATCTGACATGACCGCACCGCGCATATTCTCCCGGAGAAACCCCGGTGATTTTTTTGAAGGCTTTGGAAAAATGAAAGGAATCGTAGAACCCGACCGCCGCAGCGGCCTCGCTGATCGTGAGTCCCGCCAGAAGAAGCTGCTTTGCGCGGTTGATCCGAAGCATGGTCCGGTATTCGAGCGGCGTGACGTTAAAGCACTTTCTGAACATCCGCTCCAGATTGGATACGCAGGTCGACGACATGGCGGCTATGTCCTTGATGGGCGTATTCAGGTTGTAGAATTCGTTGATGTACTGAACGCTGTTGTTGATGCGCAGGAGATCGGAGCGGTCGACGTCGGAGTGATTGGAGCTTACGATGTCAAGGAGCTTGCAGAGGTTGGAAAAGCAGGCGAACTGCTTGGCGTCGTCGGGCGCGACGAAATCGCTTCTGATCTGCATGATCAGCTCGCGGCAGTCCGGGATATCGTTCCTTTCAAAGCATTTCGGCGACCGGAAAAGCGGCGCGGGAACGCCGTTCCGGTAAAGGATGAAATCGACCTGATAGTATTCGGTCTCCGGACGGTCGACCGAATTCCGGTATTTTGCACCGTAGGGAAGATAGACGAGCGCTCCCTCGGTCCCCGTGATGGTCATGTCGGAAAACGCAAAGCGCTGCGAGCCGTTGATATAGTAGATCAGACCGTCCGAATCGCGCGAATCGCATTCAAACACCGGATCCACCTTGATGCGGTGATAACAGTTCGTGATCTCGATATTAAGATTTCGTACATTAAACAGCTTCATCCGTCTCATCCTCCGCCGATCTGACGCCCTGTAAACATGATATCACAAAGCATATCCCCTGTCAAGGAGGTATCGGAAGGATTGCGAAATTTTACATAGATCGGTCGCAACCATACATTGAAAAAAACGCCCTTGTGTGTTATCATAATAATGAAAAACCACTTTTGTGGAAACGGAAAGGATACGCTATGAATAAAAAACAGGTCGGTGAGATCATCGAGGAATACGGCGTTCTGCCGGTCATCAATATCACGTCAGCTGAGAAGGCGCTGCCGCTTGCCGACGCGCTGACCGCCGGAGGACTGCCGCTGATCGAAGTGACGCTCCGCTCGGAAAGCTCGCTCGATTCGATCCGGACGATCAGACAGTCTCGCCCGGAGATGCTCGTCGGCGCGGGGACCGTTCTTACGACCGCCCAGATCGATGCGGCGCTCGAAGCGGGCGCGGACTTCATCGTTTCGCCGGGATACGATCCGGAGCTTGTGCGGTACTGTGCGGAGCGCGGCATAGCCGTCACGCCCGGCTGCTCGACCGCCAGCGAGATCCAGGACGCGGTGAAAAACGGCGTGGAGATCGTCAAATTCTTCCCTGCCGAACAGAACGGCGGACTCAAAACGATAAGGCTCCTGTCGGGACCTTTTCCGAAGGTATCGTTCCTTCCGACCGGCGGGATCACGTTCGACAATCTCGGGACCTATCTTTCGGACGGGAAGATCATCGCCTGCGGCGGCAGCTTCATGGCGAACGCCGATCTGCTGGCCGCAGGAGATTTCGCCGCGATCACAGCGGCGTGCCGGAGAGCGGTCGGCGAATCGCTCGGCTTTAAGCTGGCGCACATCGGGATCAATGCCGACGGGCGCGAAGATTCTCTGAAAACGGCGAAGCAGATCGCGGCGCTTTTCGGGTTCGATACGCGTGAATGCTCCGCGTCGGTTTTCGCCGGAGAGGTCGCCGAGGTCATGGACAGACCGCGCGGAACGCACGGACATATCGGCCTTTCGACGCGCTCGATGGTGCGCGCGATGAAATATCTTGCGAAAAAGGGCGTGGAGTTCGACGAGACGGCTTCCAAATACGACAAGGCGGGGAACATCACCTGCGCGTATTTTAAGGATGAGATCGGCGGCTTCGCATGGCATATCGTGAAAGGAAACTGAAAATGAAAAAAGTGATCGGATTCGGAGATTATATGCTCCGTCTGGGACCTGAGGGATATCTGAAATTCGTGCAGGCGGATCGGTTCGTGATCAATTATACCGGCGCGGAAGGAAATGTCGTCACGTCGCTTTCGTATATGGGCGTTCCGGCCGAGCTTGTTACAAAGCTCCCCGACAACGCCATCGCCGAGTGCGCCGAGGCGAACCTCAGAAAATACGGCGTCGAAATCGGACATATCGCGCACGGCGGAGAGCGCGTCGGCGTGTTCTTCGCGGAAAAGGGCGCTTCCCAGCGTCCGTCCGGCATCGTCTACGACCGGAAGCATTCGGCATTTTCGATGAGCGAGCCGGAGGATTACGACTGGGACGATATTCTCGACGGCGCGGGATATTTCCACTTCACCGGCATCACTCCTGCGCTCGGAGGAAAGCTCCCCGAGATCTGTCTGGAAGCCTGCAAGTGCGCGAAAAAGCACGGCGTCACGGTCAGCTGCGACCTTAATTACCGCAAAAACCTCTGGACGCGCGCCGAAGCGAAGCAGACGATGGAAAAGCTGCTCGGCTGTGTGGATATCCTCATCGCCAATGAGGAGGACGCCGCCGACGTGCTGGATATCCATGCCGCCGATTCCGATATCACCGCCGGAAAGCTCTCGCGCGACGGCTATGTGGACGTGGCACGACAGATCGGCGAAAAGTACGGCGTGAAAAAGGTCGCGATCACGCTGCGCAAGAGCATCAGCGCGTCGGACAACGACTGGTCGGCGCTCCTGTACGACAACGGCACGCCGTATTTCTCGAAGGAGTACCACATCCATATCGTCGACCGCGTGGGCGGCGGCGACTCCTTCGCGGCGGGACTTCTCTACGCGATCGGAAACGGCTATGCGCCGCAGGAATGCGTGGAATACGCCGCAGCCGCGTCCTGCCTGAAACAGACGATCGAGCTTGACGTCAACCTGTCGAAGCCGAAGGATATCCTCCGCCTGATGAACGGCGACGGCTCCGGCAGAGTGCAGAGATAAGGAAAGGAACGTGTCATGAAACCTGAGATCATTTTTGACGAGCGGCTTTTAGTCGGAGAAAGCCCGGTCTGGGACGAGCGGAAAAAAGAGCTTCTGTTCGTCGATATCCGCGGGATGTGCTTCTATCGGATGAACTACGCGGACGGAAAGGTGACGAAGACCGACCTGCCCCAGTGGGTGGGCTGTCTCGCGCTGTGTGAAAACGACGATCTGCTCATTTCGATGGTGGACGGCGTGTACCGCTTCGCAGAGGGAAAGCTGACCCTCGCGCACGAGCCGATGAAGCTGAAGGGCGAGCGCTTCAACGACGGCAAGATCGGACCGGACGGCTATTATTACGTCGGAACGGCGGGCGCGGATTTTTCGGGCGCGTTCTACCGTCTGGGACCGGACGGGCTCTGCGAGCTGTTCGACCGCTGCGGCTGCTCGAACGGCATCGACTGGACGGTCGACGGAAAGGTCATGATCTACATTGACTCCCGCGAACAGAAGCTGGAGCGCTTCGGCTTCGACGGGAACGCCCACACGCTTTTCGGACGCGAAACGATCTTGGAAATTCCTCTGTCGCTGGGCAGCGGCGACGGAATGTGTCTCGACGCGGACGGGAACGTCTGGATGGCGGTCTGGGGCGGCTCGCGCGTTCAGCATATCGAAACAAAGACCGGTAAAATTCTCGACGAGATTTTCCTTCCCGCAGGTCAGGTCAGCTCCTGCTGCTTTGCCGGAGACGATCTCGGCGACCTGATCATCACGACCGCCGCCGTCCGCACCGACCCTGCCGAGCAGCCGCTCGCCGGAAGGGTCTTCCGCGTGCGTCCCGGCGTGAAGGGAATGCCGTTTGCACGGTATCGTTTTTAAGGCAATACCGCACAATTCACGGCTTTCGCCTTGACGGCACGCTTGCTTGCATCTTTCCCGTCATACTGTACAAATTTCGTCGGCATAGGAGGTACTATGCCGTCCGGGGTTTGTTTCGTCTGACGGGAAATCTGACGGCGCAATCGCACCATCAGAACTGTGCGGTAATGCCTTAAGATTCCCGGAGCTTGCGGGATCCTGACAGAATCGCCTCTTTTCCACTGTCAGAAAACCGAAAGATGTGCAGGTTGATTCTTGACATCCCCCGCTGAACGTGCTATAATGTACGCTGTATGATTTTTTCTCTGAGAAAAGAGGTCTTCCGTTTCATGACAACGATTCAGATTCTGCTCAGTCTGGCGGTCTGTCTGCTCGCCGGACTGATGATGACCCGCGTTTTGAAGGCATTGAAGCTGCCGGACGTGACCGCGTATCTGATCGGCGGCGTGCTGATCGGCACGTACTGCCTCGGTCATTTTCTCGTCAGCGGGTACTGCTTCGGCTTCAACGAGACAGCCGCGCCGGTCGAAGCGTTCACGATCATTTCGGACACGGCGCTCGGCTTCATCGCGTTTGATATCGGCAATGAATTCCGTGTGTCCGATCTGAAAAAGACCGGAAAACAGGCGACGGTCATCGGCATCATTCAGGCGGTCGTCGCAACAGCCGTGACCGACTGCGTGCTGCTCGGCGTTCACGCGGTCCTGATCTCGGCGGCGGGGAACGATCTTCTGCCGGTCCCCGCCTGCCTGATCCTCGGCGCGATCGCGTCGGCGACCGCTCCTGCGGCGACGCTGATGGTCGTGCGTCAGTATAAGGCAAAAGGTTCGCTGACCGATCTGCTTCTTCCGATCGTCGCGCTCGACGACGCGGTGGGACTGATCCTGTTCGCCGTTTCGTTCGGTGTGGCGAAGGCGCTGTACGGCGGCGCGGTCGATGTGATCTCGGTCGTCATCGAGCCGCTTCTTGAGATCGTGCTGTCGCTCGTACTGGGCGCGGCGCTCGGTTTCATTCTGTCCGCCATCGAGCGGCTGTTCCATTCGCACAGCAACCGTCTGACGCTGATGATCACGTTCGTTTTCCTGACCGTCGCGCTGGCGAAGCTGACCTTCCGGATCGGAGCGGTCGGCGTCCACTTCTCGTCGCTGCTCACCTGCATGATGCTCGGCACGGTCTTCTGCAACGTCTGCAAGACGTCGGAGGAAATGATGGAGCGCGTGGAGCGCTGGACGAAGCCGCTTTACGTGCTGTTTTTCGTCATCAGCGGCGCGAGCCTCGATCTTTCGGTCTTCGCAAAGCCGGTGTTCGTCGTGATCGGTCTGATCTACATCCTGTCGCGTTCGCTCGGCAAATACTTCGGCGCGATGGGCAGCTCGAAGATGGTCGGCTGTGATAAGAGCATCGTGAAATATCTGGGCATCACGCTTCTGCCGCAGGCGGGCGTGGCGCTCGGCATGGTCAGCACGGTCGCGGAGGACGCGGTCTTCGGTCACACGGAAATCGGAAACACGGTGCGCTTCATCATTCTGTTCGCGGTGCTGATTTACGAGATCTTCGGTCCGATGCTCACGAAGTGGGCGCTGACGAAGGCGGGCGACATCACCGAAAAGCCCGAAGGCAAGACCGCGCGCCGCGAAAACGCGGCTGAATAATCGGAAAACAGGAGATATCGAAAAAGGCGCGCCATACAGGGAAGTATTCTGACAAGGAAAATCCGCCGGAAGGAAAAAGTCCGTTTTTTCCCCGGCGGATATTTCTGTTTTTGACCAACTGAAATTTGTTTATCAAACATTCCCCGGCAAATCTTTGAGGAGATTCTTTATTCTCTGAGCCGTTTCTTCGCTCATATCGTTTTCGCACCTGAGCCGCCTTATGTGCGCGGCAGCAGTTTATCATGCCCATCTCCCGCCGTTCAACCTCAGCGGCTGCGGTGTTCGGTTTCGGGCGGCGTACTCGCCCGATAACGTTATGTTATGTGCGTTATCGCGGCAGTATTTTTTCGCCGCTTTTTTCGTCGAAGCACGGAATGTCCTCGCATCCCCATTGATGCATATCCAATGCCGCGATTTCCCTGCCGTCAGAGGTGCGGAAATAGTATATTGTTGCGGCATTCAGTCCATTTGTGAGATCGATGCCCATCCGTTCCATGTCTTCATAAGTCAGATACTGGTCCGGATATCCGGCAAGGTCATACAGATATTCCGCGTCAGGGAACATGGAATACACATAGTCGATGACCTTGTAACTGCGGTATTCAGTATATGTATCAGTGTCTGATTCATAGTATCCGACGTTGATTTTCGGGGTTTCACAATATACAAGGAAGTCCCATGAAAGCAGATCTTTCACATCATGGGATTTGAGAATGGCACAGACGATGCGGCAGACGGATACGCAGTCGGCAGAGGATGTTCGATCTTCAAACCGGATTTCCGGTGTGAGGTCTGTTTCCCAGATGATATCGGCAGGATGTCCGGTATTCAGCTGTGTCAGTTCCGCCTCTGCAAGATCGATCACGTAGTCTCTGTACTTCTGCTCGAAATCCGACCACATATATTCAGAAGCTCCGAAGCGGGCGCCGTCAATATAAATGCTTCTCATTTGTGAGACTACTTTGTACTCGATATTCGTGTCTCTGTCTGTTAAGTACACGGCTCTCTGCTGCGGCTCATCGTTTTCTTCACGAAGGAAGCTGCATTCGCCGAACGTTTTTTCCGCATAGGAGACAAGGGCGCTCTTTGATCTGATATGTCCGCAAGCAGAAAGACAGAATATGACTGCCGCCGCAAGGAGCAGCAGCCTGCCGGATCTTTTCATGTTTTGTTTCAACCTTTTCAAACCTTTTCAAACCTTTCACTATCCCCGCAGAATCCGTTTTGTCCGTATCTTCAGCGGGCATCGGATTCTGCCGAACAAAATCCATATCCTGAAAACTTCCTTATCGCACGTCGGCTGATCCGATATCTCCTGTTTTCTGATCCGGAGCAGTCAGGAACCGGCGGTGCAGTTCTGCCCGACCCACGTTTTTTCCAGACGGCGTATCCCCTTCTCCCCGAAGTCGATCGACAGGATACTGCCGTTTTCGGCGGTAATGACGCCCTTTCCATACATTTTATGGACGATGATGCTTCCCACGGTCAGCTCGGCTGGACGTTCCGCCGGTCGGTTTTTCCGCTCGGGGAGCAGTTCGGCGGGCAGCACCCAGTATTCGCCGATCGGACGGCTCGTGCTGTCCCAGCTGTCGTTCAATTTGTACCGGGTCGCGCCGTCGGCGCATTTCGTCGGGATGACGGCGCACACGTGGTGCTGTCCCGCATGGGCGAAAATGCGCTCCCCGTTCTGATACCGGTGGTTCATTTCGGCGCAGAATACCGTTCCGTCCATGCGCCGTCCCTGCCAGATGATCGGCTCATGACGGACAAAGCCGAGTTTTGCTAAAACGACAGGGTACACCTCGCGGGCGTTGACGGTGGTGTGATTTTCGGCGGCGAGCAGACGCAGAGATTCCTCCCATGAGACGTTCAGCGCACCCGCCAGACCGCGTATCACACAGTCGCCGATGTTGTTCAGCTTCGGATTGGGCTGGAAGGACTTGAACCAGAAGGTCTCCGGCTGGTCTTCCCGGCGTTCGGCGGCTTCGCGTCGGGAAGCGGACGTTTTTCGCGGGTACGGACTCCGGTCGATCCCGTCGTCCCATCGCAGCCAGACGTGAACGCTTCCGGCGCGCAGTATATCCATTCCCGGTTCGGGCGGTTCGCTGACCGGCTCCATTCTGTCCGCGCCGTCCGCGCGGAACGCGAGCATATATCCGCCGCGATGCAGCGGAACGGCGATCTGGATGAAGACCGTATCGGGAAGCGGCGGCTTTTTCAGAAGACCGAGCGCTTCTTCGACCGTGATATTCTCAAGAGCGGCGCTCTGCATGGCAAAGCCGAATTTTGCCAGCGTTTCCCGGATGACTTTCTGATCGTCCGGCATCAGACCGAGCGCGGCGGCAGAGTCGATCAGGGCGTGAAACGCCCTGTCCCAGTCGGCTGTTCCGGAGTCGGAAAGGCAGTCTGCGGCAGACTCCGCGCAGGATCTGTGTTCCAGTGTTGTGATCTCATCATTCCATTCCGTCATGTTTCTGTCCTTTCTAGCCGATTGTTAATTGCTTCAAGGTAATGAACGTTATAATAAAATCCGTTTTTATGTCGGCTTTGCCGACATAAAAACACCTCTAAGGCGAGCCGGGGCGAGCCCTCGCGCCGATAAGGGGAGAGCCAACAAAACAAATTTTGTCGGCTGACAAAACTTTGTTTTGTCGG
>JAZRXB010000314.1:0-5117 GCA_045600005.1 Eubacteriales bacterium
AGCCGGCGCTCCTCCTCCAGCTCCTCCGGGTCCATCGCCGTCTGGATCGACGGGAAAATGCCGTCCTCGAAGCCCGGCAGGAAGACGACCGGGAACTCGAGTCCCTTCGTGCTGTGGATCGTCATCAGCACGACCGCGTCCGCGTCCTCGTCGTAGTTGTCCACGTCGCTGACGAGCGCGACGTCCTCCAAAAAGCCCGTCAGGGTCGCTTCGGGGTCGTTTTCCTCATAGGTGACGGCGTTGGAGATCAGCTCGCCGACGTTGGCGATGCGTTCCAGCCCGTCGACGCCGGAGTTGGCGAGCATTTCGCTGTACCCCGACCGGATGTAGACCGTTTTGATCAGCTCGGACACCGGCAGCGTATCGACCGCCGCGCGCAGCGAACGGATCATCGTCACGAAATCGTTCAGCCGCGCCGCCGATTTGGAAATGGCGGTATAGGACGAGGCGTGCTCCATGATCTCGAACGGGCTCATCCCCTCCGCTTCGGCAAGCGCGAACACCGCGTCGATCGTCGTGTCGCCGATCTTGCGCTTCGGCTCGTTGATGATGCGGCGCAGACGCACCGAATCGTTCGGGTTCAACAGGATGCACAGGTAGGCGATGACGTCCTTGATCTCCTTGCGCTCGTAGAACCGCACGCCGCCGAGCAGACGGTACGGGATGCCGCTCTTGGCGAAGTAGTTTTCGAGGTTGTTCGACTGCGCGTTCATGCGGTAAAGCACGGCGAAATCGGAATATTTCCGCTTTTCGCGCGTCACGCCGTCTAAAATCTTGTTGATGATGTATTTTGCCTCGTCGTTCTGGCTCTGTAATTTCTTGACGCGGATCTTGTCGCCCTCGCCTCTGTCGCACCACAGCTCCTTGCCCTTTCTGCCGAAATTGTGGCGGATGACGGCGTTCGCCGCGGTCAGGATGTTCTGCGTCGAGCGGTAGTTCTGCTCGAGCTTGACGATCTTCGCGCCGGGATAGTTCTTGTCGAAGTCGAGGATATTTTCGATGGTCGCGCCGCGGGAGCGGTAGATCGACTGGTCGTCGTCGCCGACCACCATCAGGTTGCCGTATTTGCCCGCGAGCAGGCGGGTCAGCTCGAACTGCGCCTTGTTCGTGTCCTGATACTCGTCGACGCAGACGTAGGAAAAGCGGTTCTGATAGTAGTCCCGCGCCTCGCTCGAAAAGCGGAGCAGGCGGACGGTCTGCATGATGAGATCGTCGAAGTCGAGCGCGTTGGCTTCCTTCAGCCGCATGGCGTAGGCGCGGTAGACCTCGGCGATCTTGCTGAGCTTATAGTCCGTGCCGACGTCCTGCGCGTAGTCGTCGGGCGTCATGAGACGATCCTTCGCGCGGGAGATCGCGTTCATCGTGGCGCGCGGGGGGAACATTTTCTCGTCAAGGCTCAGGTCCTTCTGGATGGACGCGATCAGGCGCTTCTGATCCTCGGTGTCGTAGATCGAGAAATCGCCCGCGTAGCCGATCTTTTCGCCGAATTTCCGCAGGATCCGCACGCAGGTCGAATGGAACGTGCCTGCCCAGACCTGTTTTGCGGTCTCCTCGTCGCCCAGAACGCGGGCGATGCGGTCCTTCATTTCCTTCGCCGCCTTGTTGGTGAAGGTGATCGCCATGACCGCCCACGGCTTGCAGGGCTCGACGGCGAACTCGGACAGCACGGCGTCAAGGTCCTCGGCGGACGGCTCGGACGCGGCGAATGCTTCCAGTCCCGCGACCCGTTCCCCGGTCATGCCCTCCGGCAGAGATTCGTCGGCGTAGGCGTTTCCGTAGCGGATCAGGTGCGCGATGCGGTGAACGAGAACGGTCGTCTTGCCGCTTCCCGCGCCCGCCAGAACGAGGAGCGGTCCCTTTACCGAAAAGACCGCTTCGCGCTGACGCTCGTTCATGCCGCTGTATCGTTTTTCAAAAAGTCTTCGTTTTACCGCTGTAAATCGTGTTAAAAGATCCATTTTGCTCTCCCTGTATGTGGACCGCCGTATGCCCGTCAAGGCGCATCGGACGGCGGGGCGTACTTCAAGGCGGGGAAATCGATCGAAATCCCCCACAATATTATTATACACCATTTTTTCGGATTTTTCAAGCATATTTCCGAATTTTCAGAAAAAGATACCATTATCCGTTGAAGTGTTCACGAATTTGTGTTATAATGTTAGCGTAATCTCCAAAGTCCGGCAGAAAAACGGCAGCCGTTCCCCTTCCGGACGCATGAAAGGAGTTCATTTTCCCCATGGAAGAACCGTCCGGGGCGGCTTATCCGTCCACCATCATCGAGCTTTACGACGAGGAAGCGATCAGCAACGTGCTTGCCATCGCCGAATTCCGTCCGGCGAACGCCGTTTACATCGGCTCGCGCAAATTAAAAAAGAAAAAAGTCAAGGAGCCGATCATCAACTGCCTGCATACGCTCGGACTCGACACAAAATGTTTTTTCTATACGACCGATATGCAGTCGCTCGGCGCGATCACCGAGGAGCTTGAAAAGATCCTCGACAAATTCAACGGCGACTGCGGCGTCGACATCACCGGCGGCGGAGACGTCGCGCTCGTCGCCATCGGGATGTTAGCTAAGGAGCGTAATCTGTCGCTGTTCCGCTACGACCGCGCCGACCGCTGCTACCGCAGCATACGCGGCTGCCCCGAACCGACCGCCGCGTCCGATCTGCGCATGAACATCCGCGCGCTGCTGGAGCTTTCGGGCGCGACCTTCAAGGGGCACGGACACTTTAACCTCGAAGCGCTCACGCCCGGGGTGAAGGAGGACGTCACCGCGATCTGGAGCGTCTACCGGAAGTTCCACCGCATCTGGCCGCGCGCCGTCGCGTATTTCCAGCAGGTCTCGAAAGCGTCAGGCGACGCGCTCGAGGTGAAAGCCGACGCGGTGATCTTTTCGGGCGAGCGGATCGTCAACGCGGACGCTTCGGTCATGCGCGCGCTCTCCGAAGCGAAGCTGATCGAGGACTACGAGCAGACGCCCGCCGGCGTCCGGTTCGTCTACAAAAACGACCTCGTGAAGACCTGTCTCTGCGACGCGGGCGTGACGCTGGAGCTTTATGTCTTCTCCGAAGCGGCGTCCTGCGGCGAGTTCGACGACGTTCAGCTTTCGGTCGTCATCGACTGGGACGGCGACCTTGACGCGAAGATCAACACGATCAACGAGATCGACGTGATGGCGGTGCGCGGCACGGTGCCGCTGTTCATCTCCTGCAAGTCGGGTTCGCCGACCGTCGTCGCGCTCAACGAGATCAAAACGCTCGCGCGGCAGTTCGGCGGCTCGTTCGCCAAGCCGGTGCTGGCGACGATGAGCGACGTGCGCACACGCGACCCCTACCTGTTCCAGCGCGCGGCGGACATGGGCGTGACGATCATCGACTACGACGAGCTGATCGGCGACCGGCTGGACAAGCGGCTCATCGGCATCGCAAAAGTTTTAAGCTGAATATTCTGATCGATCGTAAAACTTCGTTTTTACGATCGGCTGTTGAATTTTTCCGAAGGATTTTTATATGATTCTTGACAGATTTGGTGATCGCTGGTATAAAGGCAATCTGCATACGCACACGACGCGCTCGGACGGACGGCGTTCGCCCGAGGAGACGGCGGCGTTTTACCGCGCAAAAGGCTATGATTTTCTCGCGCTGACCGACCACTGGAAGTCCTGCGAGGGCGGATTCGACGAAAACGGACTGCTCATCCTCTCCGGCGCGGAGTACAACGCGGGGCTGGAGGACGTGGCGTCGGGCGTGTTCCACATCGTCGGCGTCGGCATGACGCGCGACCCGCTGACGGAAGGGCTGTTTGACAAAACCTCCGCCGCCGGACAGATGATCGACGGCGTGAGGGCGTGCGGCGGCGAAGCGATCTTAGCGCATCCGGCGTGGTCGCTCAACACGTGGGATCAGATCGCGCCGCTTCGCGGGCTGGCGGCGGTAGAAATTTACAATTCGGTGTCCGACCTGCCGCACAACTGCCGCCCCTATTCGGGCGAGGTGATCGACCAGCTCGCCGCGCGCGGGTACATCCTGCCGCTTGTCGCCGACGACGACACGCATTTCTGGGACGGCGAGCAGGCGAAGGGATATATCTGGGCGAACCTCGGCGGCCGTCCGCTCGACCGGGAAAATCTGCTCGAAGCGCTCCGGCGCGGCGATTTTTACGCGACGCAGGGACCGCGCTTTTCATGGCGGTACGAAAACGGCGTGTTCACGGTCGAATGCGAGCCGTCGTCGAAGGTCGACCGCGTGACCTTCTTTACGAACCGTCCGTGGGTCGGCGGACGCTCGGTCCTGCGCACAGCGGACGGCTCGCCGGTGACGGAGGCTTCGTTCACGCCCGCGCCGCATCGGGACACGTTCGTGCGCGCCGAGATCGGGAGCGCGGACGGCATGGGCTGGACGCAGATCGTGAAGCTGACATGGGACGACTGACGCCGGTCTCTGCCGAACGCATCGCGCGGTATCTGACCGGCGAAGCGTTCGCGCCGCGCGATTCCGCGCCGTGCGGTTTCGCGCTTCATCTCTCCTGCTTCGGCGAGGTGGATTCGACCAATCTGCTCGCCCGCCGCGCGGCGTCCGGCGAGACGGTGCGCGGCGAGACCGAAGCGTTCGTCGCAGGAAACTCCGTGCGCGGCGGTTCCCCGTCCGGCGGACGTCCCGGCGGTGCGGACGGAAACGCGCCGTCCGGCGTGACTTTTTCGACCGGTAATCCCACGCTCTGTGGAAATCCCCTTCCCGGTATCGCCGCACCCGACCGGCTTTTCGCCGCGTCGAGCCAGACGGCGGGCCGCGGACGGCTCGGACGGACGTTTTTCTCGCCCGGCGGGAGCGGACTTTACCTGTCGCTCCTGCTCCATCCCGACGCGGACAGCGAACGCATCCCGCTTCTCACGTGCGCCGCCGCCGTCGCCGTCTGCCGTACCGCCGAAGCGCTCGGCGGGCGGAAGACCGGGATCAAATGGGTCAACGACGTGACGCTCGGCGGGCGGAAGATCTGCGGCATCCTGACCGAAGCGGGCTTTTCGGGCGCGGACGGAAAGCCCGATCATGGCGGGCTGGGCGGCGGGGGGAATCTCCTGCCACCGGCGGACGGCTTCCCCGCCGAAGCGGGCGCGG
>JAZRXB010000315.1:0-3774 GCA_045600005.1 Eubacteriales bacterium
GCAGAGGTTTTCGAGGATCGTACCGGTGCGGTCGAGGTCGGTCACGGTCTTCGGCACGCACAGGACGGCGACCGAAGGTCCGACGTAGCTGTAATAGTGTTCCTGCTTCGCGTCGTATTTCGGCAGCGGCAGAACGCCGAAGTCGGCTTCCATATCACGCAAAAACATCGCCGAGCCGACCATGTTTGCCGAGAACAGATACTGATCGGCTGCGAACGCGCCGAAGCGTTCCTCGTTGCCCCACACCTTGCCGTAGCCCGAGTAGATTCCGCCCTCGCCGACGAGCTTCACGATCTTATCGTACACTTCGGAGAAGTGCGGGGTCAGACCCTTGAATTCGGGTTCGTTCTTTTCGTTTTTCGTGACGAGCATTTCGCCCGAACCGTGTAAGAGGCTTAAGAAGAAGCTCGTATTCGTGACCAGTCCGCAGATGTCGCCGGTCAGAACGTCGATCTTTCCGTCGTTGTTGAGGTCCTGCATGACGCCGCGGGACATTTCCTCGAGCTTGTCGAGCGTCCAGTTTCCGGATTCGACCAGCTCGTAAGGGTCGTCGAGCTTGTAGTCCGTCACCATTTTCTGGTTGAAGAAGACCGACCACATATTATATAGGTAGGAATAATGCAGGTCGCCGCAGAGCATGAAGAGCTTGTCGCCCAGCTCGTACTGCTTTGCCGTGCGGCTGTCCCACCACGGCTTCGACAGGTCGATCTCATCAAGCTCATGCAGGTCGAGGTAATATCCGTCCGCCATGGTCGGACCGACGTTATACGAAACGAGGAACGCCGCGTCGTAGGAGTCGTCGCCCGCCGAGACGCTGTTCTGGATCTGCGTCTTGGTGCCTTCGGTGTAGGTGAAGGTGACGTGTAACTTGTCCTCAAGCGCCGCGTTGCGCTCGTAAACCGTGTCGTTCACCACGTCGCCGTTCATTTCCTCGGAGGTCATCTGGGCGTAATAATAGTCGGAGGACTTCGGTCCGAGGATGCGGAACTCATAGCCTTTGTAGTCGCCGGTCGGAACGTCCGCCATCAGGTCGACGGTCGTTTCCTCTTGAACAGTGGTGTCGGAAGCGTCCGGGGCAGTCGTGTCGGACGTGCCGGTCGGCGTCGTGCCGCCGCAGGACAGGCTGACCGCCGCGGTTTCAAGGAGCAGGGAAAGAGCGAGGATGCGGGAAAGCTGCTTTTTCATGGAAATGCCTCCTTTTCTGTTTTTGGTATCACCGCGCAATTCGCGGCTTATGCATTGATAGTACGCCTGCCCGCCGCTTTCCCGTCAAACTGTACAGATCCCGTCGGCATCAGAGGTGCTGTGCCTTCTTTGGTCTGTCTCGTCTGACGGGAAATCTGACGGCGCAGCCGCACCATCAGAGCTGTGCGGAAAAGCCTGTTTTACTTTTTTCCGGCAAAGAACATCCGGTACGAGAACGGCGCAAGGTCGACCGGGTACGTTACGGCGCCGATCTTTTCGCCGCTCAGCGCGTCGGTCTCAAAGCTGCCGCACGAGAGCGCGAGCGTCAGCCCGTCAAGCGGCTGTTCCGTCGGGTTCGAGACGATCAGCAGCCATTTTCCGTCCTTTTCAAACGCGCCGCAGCGGACGGCGGGCGAATCGGCGGTCAGTCCGACCGTGTTGCCGGCGAACAGCTCCGGCTCGCCCGGCTGACAGGGATGGAACGCGGCTTCGGCGGCGTCAATCTTGTCGAGCGCGTTCCAGATGGGGACCATGATGTCGAGCGGTCCGCGCACGTCGTTCGGGATCGGGAACAGACCGTAGGGCGCGGTCAGCGAGAGGGATTTTTCAAAGCCCCAGCTTCCGTCCGGGAATTCGTAGGTGATGAACTGCATGAAATTGCCCGTGTTCCGTCCGGTCAGCGCCGTGCGGATATAGTCGTCGCCCACCTCGCTCATGCCGAAGCGCTTCTTTCCGATGCCCAGCGCGATATGCTCTCCGCTCCAGATGAAGTCGGAATAGGCTTCGACGGCGGGAATGAAACCGTTCGACGGATGGATGTGGATGAGCTTTCCCATCTCGTCGTGCAGCTTCCCGTAAATCGCGCGGAAGCAGTCCATCATCCGGCAGATCGCATAGGTCACATGACGGGAACCGTCGGGAGCGGTATAGCCGCAGCCGTGCTTTTCGTTGGCGCAGGGACGGGGAAGGTTCACCCCGTCAAGGTAAACGCCGTCGAAACCGAAATTTTCGATCGCTTCCGTCATGCCGCAGAGCAGATCATCCGCCAGATCGGGACCGTTCATGCAGGTCCGCCACGTCCGCTGCGGCGGCTGACGGTAATGCGAGATCGCCGTGGTCCCGGTTGCCGAGATCAGGCAGTTGCGCTCGATGTAAGCCCTTCCTTCGGGACGGAGACTGGACAGCGTGCAGCAGAAATAGGCGACGACCTTCATGCCGCGCCGGTGCGCTTCCGAAACGATCAGCCGCGTCTTTTCCGCAAGATCAGCTCTGAGCTTCCAGTACCCCTGGATCGGGTTCCACGCCTCGTGAAGCGTCAGGGTCGTGATGCCCGCCGCCTTGAGACGGTCAAGAACGACGGCCGGGTCGTCCTCCGAGACCGGTCCGAGCAGGTAGGACGAATACTCCTGTTCGAGCTTGACAAAGCAGTCGATGTGGACGTTCCGTTCCCGGTACTGCGAGCGGTCGTAGGGCTTGATCGGCGTCGCCTGAAGACAGATGCCGTAGAAAAGCGGCGTCATTTCGATGGCAGGGAAGGATTCCCAGCTTGCGCCGTGCTTTTTCCGGTCCTCCTCCGCCCATTTCACCGGGTGAGAATCGAGCAGACGGAGACGGATGATCCGCGCGCCGTCCGCGTTTTCAAGCTCGACGGCGCGCGCCGGGTCGGCGCTCTGCCAGTTTTCGTCCGATTCGATGTAAAGTCCGAGTCCGCGCTCGTCGTTTCCGAACCAGTTGAAGGGCATGACGGGCAGACCGCATTCGACGAAAGCGCCGTTGTAGGAGTCCTTCATGTTGTAGTTCGTGTTGCCGTTGTGACGCAGCTTCGCGGTCTTTTCGGTCAGCGGGATCTCGATGGCGAGCGAATCGAGAAGATGCTTTGCCGTGTCGAGCGGACGGTCGACTCCGGCGCGGATGTGATTGCCCCGGATGGAAAGGCGCAGGTCGAACTTCACGAAGCCGTCGAACCAGACCGTCGTCACGGCGTTCAGCACGGCGAAGCGGCTCTGCACGGCGGAGACGATGACGACCGATTCGTCGTTTTCTTCCAGAATGTGCGTGTCGGGCGCTTCAAAATTCATCGGCGCGCCGCCTTCCCGTCCGACGACGCGGATGGGCGCGGCTAAAAGGTCCTCTCCGAGCGCGTAGATGTGTTCGGGAAAGAGCGAATGTCCGAATTCATAGCGTCTGCCCCAGACCGAAACGGTCACGCCGCTTTCGGTCTCACAGGCGGAGACCGGCGTCCACGGAGCGGGAATTTTTGTCTGCGTCATGATGATGTTCCTTTCATTATGATATATTGAACTGATCGGGTCCCGGCGTTTTTCAGACGGCATTGTGCGGATTGGTCAGGATGTAGACCGACACGAGACGGTCGCCCGCGCCGACCGCGACTTTCGTGCCGTCGGGCGAAACGGCGCACGCGGTAAGGATGAAGTTCGCCGACGAGCCGGTGAGGTCGGTCTTCGATTCGGACGACAGACAGCCGAGATACCGGATACCGCCCCGTTCGCTGTACGAGAACAGGCTTCCGACGTCCTCGTCGTCGCCCGCCGTACCGAACGCGATACCCTTCGCCGGACAGAACGTGAG
>JAZRXB010000316.1:0-2769 GCA_045600005.1 Eubacteriales bacterium
CGACCGCGTTCTTCACATCGTCCGGCAGGAGGAACGGGTCGGTGAAAATGAGCAGCTTGTAACGCGACAGGTCGAGCTTCGTGACGTCGTTCTGGTTGAAGTATTCAAACGGCGCGCCGCAGCGAAGCAGTTCGGACAGAAAGTCGCGCGTCAGGTCGACGTGCGGACCGTCCGCCTCCTTGAGGACGTAGAACGACTTCGGGTCGACGAAAACGGCGATCTCGGCGACCGAATGCCGCTCGCCGTGCGACAGCTCGTTGAAGACCGACAGCTCCTTTTTAAGCTCCGCTTCGTAGTCGGGATGGCTGTAATAGCCGCCGAAGAAGTCGAACCACCACATCGCGGAACGCTTCTGCATCGTGTTCGCCACCTCGCGGCGAAGCACCTCGCGCATTTCGTCGACCGAGCGGAAGCCCTTCAGGATCGAGTGGTTTTCGAGCGGATATTCGGCGAGCGGCGTGCGGTGATCCATCTCGTGCAGGTAGAGCTTGCCGTTGACGGCGATCGAGTCGACCGCCAGCTGATACGAGCTTACGCCGTCAAGGTCGCGCGCGTGACCGTAAGCGGCGGGCGAATAGAGCATATCGATGTCGGGCGACTGCCAGACCTTCTCGTAGCCGTTCGTACACCACGTGTTCTGCCGCCCATTGGCTAAGATCGTGTAGCCGAAGAACAGACCGAGTAACTTTTTGTGATGCAAGACCTCCTGCGCCTTCGCCGCGAAATGGCAGGCAAGCTCGGCGGTCAGGTCGTTCGAGAAGGCGAGATACTTAAAATCGTTCGAGTCGGGGTCGCGCAGCGAACCTTCGCCCTCGGTCAGATGACCGATGTGCGGGAGCGGCGCGTCGGGCGAGCCGACCGTTTTTTTGTAAAGCTCGAACTTGCGCTGTTCGTTCTCATAATAGTTCGGGTCGTGATAGGATTCGTCGAACCATTCGTTCGAGTATCCCGCGGCGAAGCTGTACGCGCCGATTTTGCCGCCGTACTTTTCCTCCGCGTAGGAGATCAGCGCCTTGAAATATTCGCCCGCGTCGCGCTTGTAGTCCTCGCACGCCGCAAGCTCGGTGATATGGCGGTAGGACGACTGACCCCAACCGGGATGAGAAGCGTCCCACCATTCGGGCGTGTCGAGCTGGATCATGACGTTGAGGTACGCGCCGGGCGCGAATTTGAGGAACATTTCCATCTGCGCGTCGAACCGCGCGAAATCGTATTTGTCCGGTCCGACCCAGACCGCGCCGTAATTGGAGTACGGCACGTCCTTCATCGAGCAGTTGAGTCCCGAAACCAGCACCTGATCGAGCCGCACGCCGGCGCGGTGGAACAGCGAAACGTTGTCGGGACGGGGACGGAAGCTGCGGAATGCGGCGGGCGGAATGCGGTCCGCGCCGACCTCGATGAACGGGATCCCGTTCTGATAGATGATTTTTGACATTTCAGACGTCCTTTCATTCAGGCAGCGCCGCTGCCGGCGCGTCCGTCATCCGGCGCGGCGGAAGCCGGACCGGTTCGTTATGCTCATTATACCATATCCGTTCACACCCCGTCAATAGAAAATTTACCCCAATGGCTGTAATAATCTCTACTTCTGTGCTATAATGAACGCGGAGGTGAGGAAGATGGTGGTCGTGCATCGAGGACAGAAGACCAATATGAATTCGATCCTGTTCACCGGGGGAAAGGACGGTCAGTATTCGATACAGGTGACGGAGATCGGCATGAGCGCTCCGCCCGCCGGATTTCAGGCGAGGAATATCCTGTCTCCCTGTTATGTTCTGCACTACGTCACAAACGGCGCGGGACTTTACAACGGCGGACAGGTACGCGCGGGCGACTATTTTCTGATGACGCCGACCGAGCCGTACAATCTCGATTTTGACCAGAACGACCCGTTCCGGCACGTGTGGATTGGGTTTCAATGCACAAAATCAGACGACTTTTTCGACCTGATCGGCATGAGTTCACACGCCCATATCGGCGTCTGCTCGTTCTCGGAGAAAGTGATCGGGCTGCTCGAAGGCTTTGTCCGGTCGTCTTTCGCCGACAGCCGGAACGCGGGAGCGGCGAGAGAGCTGCGCATGACGAGCCTGATCTATGAGGTCGCGGCTCTGCACAGCGAAGCGGGCGCGAAGCGCGAGCAGGTCGGGCTGACCGAGCAGTACCTGAATCTTGCGAAGTCCTACATCTCGCACAATATGTCGTCGCCCGGCGTCACGGTTCAGGACGTCGCGGCGGAAGCGTGCATCTCCTATAAATATCTCTACAAGATCTTCATGGACAGGCTCGGCGTTTCGCCGAAGGAATACCTCATCCGCGTGCGGATGAACGCCGCGCGTCAGCTCGTGGAATCGACTTCCCTGCCGGTCAGCGAGATCGCGGAAGCGGTCGGCTACGCGGACCCGGCGTATTTCACGAATGCGTTCCGCAAGGAGTGGGGGATGAGCCCGACCGACTTTCGCGCGTCGAACGACAACGAGAAGCTTGACCCGACAAAGGTCGACTGCCGCAACTACGACCGGTATTACGGGCTGTGAGCGCCGGACGCGCCGGACGCCGACTGCCGTCTGTGCTGTCTGCCGGAAGCTCCGCGGGTGAACGCCGGACGCGCCGGGTGCCGACTGCCGTTTGTGCTGTCTGCCGGAAGCTCTGCGGGTGAGCGCCGGACGCGCCGGATGCCGACACGGGTTTCACTGGATCCAAGCCCACAAAAGCATTCTGCCGCCCCGGCTGTATCTTCATGATAATCTGTCCAAAACGCCCGAAACCGTC
>JAZRXB010000317.1:0-4052 GCA_045600005.1 Eubacteriales bacterium
TTGACCGCGAGCCGCGAACGTTGACCGCGAGCCGACCGCCGCGAACCTGTTTGTTCAGCTTTCCGCCGCCATCGTCACGCCGAGCGCGGCGAGACGGTCGAAGAAGTCCGGCAGACTTTTCTTCACCGCGCCCGCTCCGTGAAGAACGCCGCCCGTCACCGTCAGAAGCACCGCCAGCGACATCGCGATCCGGTGGTCGCCGTGACTGTCGAGCGCCAGACGCGGCGCACGGAGCGTTTCGGGCGGCCAGACCGTCACGCTGTCCGCCGTCACCGTCGTGCGAACGCCGCACTTCGCAAGCTCCGCCGTCATCGCGTCCACCCGGTCGCTCTCCTTGTCCCGCAGACGCGCCGTTCCCGTGAAGACGCCGCCTCCCGAAAACGCCGCCATGACGAACAGAAGCGGTCCGAGGTCGGGGCAGTCGGTCAGTTCGACCGGCTGATGGCTCCGCCTGAGCAGCGCCGCGAGCGTCCGGAAGACCCGGTCGCCCTGCCTTGACGACGGGTCGAGCCCCGTCACGGCGACGTCTCCTCCGATGAAATTGAACGCTTCAAAGAACGCCGCGTTCGACCAGTCTCCCTCCACCGTCACGTCGGCGGGGCGGAAGCTCTGACCGCCCGGAATCGTCAGCGTCAGCTCATCGCGCCATTCTGCCGTCACGCCGAAGCGTTCGAGCGCGTGAAGCGTCAGATCGAGGTACGGACGGCTCACGACCGGCGGCGTTAACGTCAGCGTGCTGCCGCCCGGAAGCCCCGGCAGCGCAAACAGGAATCCCGTGATGAACTGACTGCTCACTTTGCCGGGCAGCGTATAGTCCCCGCCCGTCAGCCCGCTCCCGACCCGGATACCGCTTTGAAACCGCTCGAAGCGGATCTCGTTTTCCCGGCAGAGATCCTCAAAAACGCCCATCGGACGCGCGAGCAGCGACGGCGCGCCCGTCAGCTCTCCGCCGGAGTGCGCCGTCAGCAGAGGAAGAAGAAAGCGGAGCGTCGACCCGCTCTCCCGACAGGGCAGAGAAGCGGCGGGCAGAGCCTTCGTCCCGGTGACGCGAAGCGCATCGCCGCATCGTTCGGTCATCACGCCGAGCGCCGACAGACAGTCGAGCGTCGCGGCGATATCGTCCGACAGGGACACGCGGCGGACGACGCTCACGCCGTCTGCCAGTCCTGCGGCGATCAGAAGGCGGTGCGCCATGCTCTTGGAGGGCGGCGCTTCGATCACGCCCCGCGCACGGGACGGCTGAAACCGGATGGAACCGGCGTCTGACAGCTTTGACATGAAGGATCCTTTCTTCGTAAAATACGGAAAATGACGAAAATACCGGCGCGGCAGGCAGGAACGGATGCGTTCCCGCCGACCGGAGACCGGTTCAGAACAAATCGCTGTGCGTCCCCGTTCCGGTCAGATACTGAATCAGTTTGAGTTGATTCGACGGTTTGATTTCAACCTTCATTTAAGATGTCACCCATCATCTCGCCGCCGTCCCGATAGCCTTTGTACGCTTCGGGATGCTTTTTCATTTCGTCCGCTTCCTTCATGGCGGCGAGCGTGACGCCGTTTGGAACGTCCCGCGTGATCGCAAACGGGAACGCGCCCTCAAAGACCATCTGCTTTAAGAAAATATTCACCGCCGTGGACAGGTCCATGCCGAACTCTGCCAGCAGGAGCTGCGCTTCTTTTTTGGTCGTTTCGTCAATCGTGACGTTAGTGGATACCTTTGCCAATTCAATCATCTCCTTATGTCTGACCGGACTGTTCTATCTATATTATAAACATATCATGCCGGTTTGTCAACCGGTCATGCGCATAATATGCGGAAATTTCGGTATATCGACCTGCGGCGGCTTCGCGGCATACGTCCGCCGCCCTTCACCGGCTCTTTCAGGTTATGCGGAACTCCCGGAAAATATACCGCCCGCGTCCGTCGTTCCGGCATTTTTTGTCGGGAAGCGTCCGGACGCGGGCGGGTGATTTCGGATGGAGACGGCTGTCCGCGCCGGACGGCTTTCATGAACGGAAGCGTTCCGCGCCGACGGACGTTCGCACGAACGGCTGACAGCCGCCCGCCGCCGCTCTGCCGCAGGTCACGGCAGGCGGCTTCCCGCCGACTGCTCACTCCTCCGTCACCGGTTCGACCTCGGCGTCGGTGCATTCCGCGACCGAAACGGCGCGGTTTTTGCAGTCCTTCGCCGTGTTGCCGCGCACGACCAGCCCGTCGGTCGACTGCACCGTGATCAGCGCGTCCGCCTTCGAGCCGACGAACCGGTTGCCGGTGATCGAAATGTTCCGATGGATATGCCCGGCTTTCCCTTCGAGCGAGCCGACCGTCCGCACGAAGACCGCGCTGTCGCGGAACGCGCCCTGTGACACGTTGTTCCGGATGACGACGTTCTGCGCCGGTCCGGCTTCGTACCACTTCTCAAACGCCGCCGAAACGTAGACGCACCGCCCGACGTTCACGAAGCGGTTGTTCTCGATCAGCGCGCTGTCCGCTGCCTGCACGACCAGCGCGCGCAGCTTGTTGACGAAGACGTTGTTCCTCACGACGAGATCGGCATAGTAAGCGGCGTTGGTCACAAGGTCGCCCGGACGGATAACGCCGCCCGAAACGGTCACGTCCACGCCCGCGTCGCCGTTACCGGCGGGGGCGGATTCGACCGTGACGCGGCAGCGCTCCTGCCACGTCTTCGGGTCAAAGACGCGGAGCGTGTCGCCCTTTTCCGCCCAGCGCGGCGAAACCACGCCATAGAGCTTGTCGTAGACGAGGTGCGCCGTCTGACCGTCGGCGGACTTTGCGACCAGAAACTGCGTGTGCAGATTCAGCGGGTCGTCGGACGACGCTTCAAAATAGCTGTCCTCCACCACGAGCTTTCCGCCGATGCCGAGCGTGTGGATGGTGTCCGCGCCCGTGCAGACCGGCACGCGGACCGGGTCGTCGGTCACGACGCGCAGGCGGCGGAACGTGAAGTCCCGGCAGCGCGGCAGGATCACGAAGCCCATGCCGCCGATGCAGGGGATGGTCACGTTTTCAAACAGAAAATCGGAACAGCCGCGGAACGCGAACGCCGCCGTGCCGTAGTAGGCGTGCAGCAGGACGACCGGCAGACCCGGCTCCACATTCCGCGGCGCACTGCACCAGACGCGCCAGCGGTTCCCGCCGAGCCATTCCTTTTTCATGTCGAGGATCGGCGGATTGGTCGTGACGACCTCGCCCGCGATGACGACGCGGCGGTTCGGGTCGAGGTCGGGACGTCTGTGCCACGCGCCCCAGACCGGCGGGTGATCCTTTAAGTCGCGCACGACGAGGAAATTTTCCTTTCCGGTGAGGGGAAGGGCGGAGTGAAACTCGATGTCGATCGTCTCGTCGGTCGAGGACAGCGCCACGCCCGCCGCGCTGACCGGCTCGTCGCAGCGAACGGTGAAGTTTTTGAATGTGACGCGCCCGCAGTCGGCGAAGCGGAAGCCGTCGGTCGAGACGCCTTCTTCGGCGTAGGTGCAGCGGTCGAAGCGGAGCAGAAACGTACAGCCGTTTCCGTCGAGCGTGACGTTTTCTGCGTTTTTCACCTCGACGGGACGGTCGAGGAAATAAGTTTCGGGCGAGAAGACGACTTTCGCGTCGGTGAGGTCCGAGAGCAGCGCGGAGAGGGCGGCGGGAAGATCCGCGCCGAACGAAGCGGGGGTGACGTGAATGATTTTCATGAAAAGCTCCTTTGAGTTGGACTTGGCGGATGAGCCGCGTTTTCTATCATTATATCATACTTATCCGCCGGGGGCAAGACCGGAATGAAACGTTTTTCATGAAAAAGCGGGCTTGACAGGCGGTGCGGGATGTGGTATAATAAAAATTCGGGGGAACGCCGAGGTCCCCCCGTTTTTGACTGACCGGCTCTTGAAGGGAACCGGGCTTTTTGATTTAACCGAAGACCTTTTTGATGCGTTCGAGCAGAGCGTAGCCCTGGACCGTGTCGGGTTCGAGGTAGCTCGTCTCGGTCCACTCGTTCCAGCTGTTGACCGAAGTCGGAGGCCAAGCGGTCTTAGGAAGACAACTGTGG
>JAZRXB010000318.1:0-15780 GCA_045600005.1 Eubacteriales bacterium
TGCCGCGACAGCGACGGCGACGGCTGTCTTGAAACGTGGTGCGTCTGGGATACCGGCGACGACAACTGCACCCGTCTGATCGGCAACGGCGTTCATTCGAGCCGGCACGGCGCATGGTGCGGCGAGGAGCCGCCGGTCGGACACGGAAAGCTGCCCTTCGAGTCGGCGGAATACATGGCGTATTCCTACGCGCACCGCGCGGCGCTCGCCGAAATGTCCGATCTGCTCGGCAACGGCATGGGCGATTTCTGGCGCGAGGGCGCGAAAAAGGTGCAGGACAAGGTGCGCGATTATCTGTGGGACGATGAAAAGAAAGCGGCTTACGACCGCGACTGCGACAACGTGGTCATTGACACGCTGACGCTCGAAAACATCAAATGTATGTACGAGGGCGTGTTCACACAGGAGATGGCGGACGAGTTCATCGCGCGGCATCTGATGAACAGGGACGAATTCTTCACGCCTCTGCCGCTGCCGAACGTGGCGGCGAACGATCCGCTATTCTATGTCAACGAGGAACTCAACAACTTCACGCCGGAGGTCGCCGAGCGGGTGAAAACCTGCATGGCGGGCGACATGGCGGACAACTCGTGGTCGGGACCGGTCGAGGGTCTGTCGGTGCAGCGCTCGATCGTCGGTCTGACGCGCTACGGTCATCACGCCGAAGCGACGATCATCGGCAGAAAATGGATCGCAAACTTAGCCCGCTGCGACAAATTCACACAGCAGTACAACCCGATGACCGGCGACCCGACGCCCGGCGTCGAGGGCTACGGTCCGACGATCCTGTCGGCGCTCGGCTACATCGCGTATCTGTTCGGCGTGACCTTCGAGCGCGGAAAGCTCTTATGGTCATGCTCGAAGGAGGG
Source organism: Eubacteriales bacterium (assembly GCA_045600005.1). Classification (GTDB taxonomy): domain Bacteria; phylum Bacillota; class Clostridia; order Oscillospirales; family CAG-272; genus Flemingiibacterium. The sequence goes on from JAZRXB010000318.1 coordinate 870, forward strand.
CGCGGACAGCGAATATGAGCAGAAGCTGTTCGGACATACCTACACCCTGAAGCGCGAAAACGGTCTGGCGCGTTTCTTCCTTGACGGCAAAGAAAAGCTGACGATCACCTGCGGCGCGCGGGTCGAGACCGATCTTTCGCTGAACGTCCTCACGCTCTGGGGCATGGAGACGAAGCAGGTTTCGCTGACGATGAAGGCGGGCGGGAAGACCTTTGCGGGGACCATCCGTCCGAACGAAAAGATGCGGTTCGGGAACGGCTTCGTATCCGAAGCGCTCGTGCGGTTCGACGTAAAGGAAGACTGACGTGAACGATCATCCGACGGCGGAGGAAGCCGCACTTGTCCGCACGGGACTGACCGCGTTCAACGACAGCGCGGCCGGACCGGATCATCACGCGCCGCTCGAGTTCGTCGAATACGGCAGAGACGGGAAGGTCATCGCGGGACTGCTCGGCGGGACCTACTGGGGCTGGCTGTATGTCGATATTCTGTGGGTGGACGAGGCGCACCGGCGGCAGGGGCTCGGCTCGAAGCTGCTCCGTGCGGCGGAGGACGAAGCGAAGCGGCGGGGCTGTCATCACGTCCACCTTGACACGATGAGCTGGCAGGCGCCGGAGTTCTATCAAAAGCACGGCTATACGGTCATCGGCGAGCTGCCCGACATCCCGGCGGGAAATTCCAAGCTTCTTCTGATGAAGGAGCTTTAAGTGGAAGACGGTTTGCCGGTCAGATCTATCTGTACTGCTTAGACCGGCACGAATCGGCGCGGACAACAAAAAACAATGGCTGGGATCATCGGTATTTCCGATGGTCCCAGCCATTTTATGTCGGAAGCGGCTGATATGCGCGGTCAGTTCCGGTTTCCGGCGATCGGGAGCTTCACGATCCCCTCGTGTCCGAGCGGGACGAAGACGTTCGCGCCGTCCGTACAGGGAATATCCGGATGTCCTTCAAATTTACGGCTTGTCAGCAGACGCGGCGCGTCAAAATCGTTCACGTCGAGGAGGACCACCGTGCCGTTCATCCGGTTGCAGAGGACGAGCAGTCTGCCGCAGACCGTCTGCTCGAACAGATAGGGCTTGCCGGAGAGGGAAAGCCCCGGCACGCGGACGGTCGGAAGCTCGTCGTAATCCGCGTCGGCGGTGATATCGACGAGCGAATAGCCGTTCCCGTGGACGACCAGCGAGCGCATTTCGTCCGGCAGACCCGTCACGCCGTTGATCGCCGAGATCCGCCGCTGACGGGAAGGAAGCGGGGAAGCGTCTTTTTCGGCAAGGTCGTACCAAATGGTGTCGTTGGAGTTCCAGTAGCACCCCGCATAGCGTCCCGCCGCGCAGGTATAGGAAAGCATCCGGTGATAGAGCAGTCCGCAGGCGAGCATTTCGGTCCGGAGGATGACCGGCGCGGCCGGGTCGGAGACGTCAAGGATGAGGATGCGCATATCGTCCGCGTGGACGACGGCCCGCTTTCCGTCCGCCGACGGGACGACCTGTGCGATGGTGTAACCGGCGGGCGCGAAGCGTCCGACGAACGACGCGCCGGTCCCGAGCGGTCTCAGGATGAGAAGCCCCGCCGTTCCGCACGCGGCGAAGAGCAGTCCTCCCGCCTCGCGCAGGTCGCATACGATGCCCGGCGCCGGGATGCGGCCGACACATTCGAGCGTATCGGGCGTGAAAAGCCCGATCCCGCCGTTTCCCGCCGCGCACCAGACAAGTCCGTCGTGAAAGATCGCCGCGTGCGTCTGACCGTCCGTGCGGCGGACGAGCAGGTCTTCCTCGCCCGGATGACGGTCGTAGAAGTCGGAGAGCAGACGGCGCGGCGGCTCGTCCTCCTCCGCATGGAACAGCTCGTCCGAGCGGACGGCGAGCAGTTTTTCAAACAGCGGCGCGATGTAGAGCCGTCCGTTTGCCAGCGCAATGCCCGAAACAGGAGCGTACATCTGCTTCTGCGGGTCGAAACAGAGCTTTGGGGTGACGCGCTTCACCGAAAATTCGTCGTCGAGCATTGCCATGAATCCGGCATAAGGCTTTTCGGTCGGCACGGGGATGTGTCCGACGAGCCTTGGAGCGGACAGGTCGGTCACGTCGTAGAGATAGACCCCGTTGAAGGTGTGGTTCAGGACGGCATAGTGTCCGGAGAGGGTCACATCCCACATATCGTACCCGCAGTAGTAGTATCTGTGCGGAAGGAGCGTCGCGGACAGTCTGACCGGCGCGGTCGGGTCGGAAACGTCGAAGATCTCGAAGCCGTTCGCTTCTCCATAGCCGGGCGCATTGAGGTTCCGCGGGTCGGTCCCCTTCCTGTGATGCCCGAAGGCGGCGTACAGGATATGATCCTTCACGTACACCCCGTCGCCGCGTCCGGTGAGAGGAATGCTCGACAGGAGCTTCGGATGGTACAGGTCGGCAAGGTCGAGGATGTTCACCTGATGCTCGCCCCACGCGCCGGTGTAGAGAAGTCCGTCCGAGACGAAGACCGACTGCACTTCTCCCGCGCGGATGTTCGAGACATGGCGCGGCGCGAAGGGGTTCGACACGTCCACGACCTCCACGCCGAAATTCCGGCAGCCGATGATCAGATAGCGGTCGTAAAAGGTCACGCCGGTCGCAAGCTCGACCGAATCGTAGTGGCAGTACAGCACAGGATGCTCCGGGTCGGCAAATCCGATCAGCCACACGCCGAACGCTCTCGCGGTCACGGCGGCGAGCGTTCCCGAAAGCGCGAGCTGACGGCAGTTTCCGAGTCCGGTCAGCTCGGAGAGCAGGCGCGGCTCGTCGGCGTTTTCGCCCGCGACGTCGTAAATGCGGAAGACGCCGCCGTTTGACGGGTCGATCGTACAGAGAAGACCGCCCGAGACCGCGGCGTCCGCGCCGCCTTCCGCCGAGGTGCGCCGGACGGTGAAGGGGACGGGATGCTCGATGATCGGGGGAAACTGCCCCCATTCCGGGAGTGCGAAGGGAATATTCAACATATCACTCTGTGGCTTTCGCACGGCGAAAGCGTCCTTTCCGCAGGCGTGAAGCCTGTTTTTTTGCTGTCTCTGAAAAACATGAAAACGACGGATGAAAAAACGCGAACCTCTTATTTCTTCTGCTCGATTTTTCGGAGACCGCCGTTATTTCAGAGGAAAACGCGCCCGCGCTTCTGCGCGGGCGCGGAAAAAGGTCAGCTGAACTGTTTGACGAGATCGGCGAGCTTCGTTTCAATGCCCGGCTTTTCGGACGCGATGGAGGAAACGACGTTGGCGTCTCCGCCGCGCATCTTCGTGCTGAGCGCGCTTTCGAGACTTGTGACGAGCTGGTAGGCGATGCCGAGGTCGTAGGACAGCGTGCTTCTGACGAGAGACATCATTTCGATCGACTCATCGTTGCGCAGACCCTTCTGTTCAACGGTCATTTCGATGAAGAGCGGCAGGACCTTTTCGTTCGACTCATAGGACAGCACGTCGAGCAGGTAAGCGGTGTTGTCCGCGTCCTTGTTGGTGACGGGGATGGAGGCGGCGACGAGCTGATGCAGAGCGGTCGAGCAGTAGTTTTCCTGATCCTCGTCGAGCTTCGGGAAGGGAAGCACGCCGAAGGAATGCTCCATCGAGCGAAGCGTGTTCGCAACCTTGACTTCGGTGGCGATGAAGAGCGTCCGGTTCTCGACGAACAGGCTCATGTAGGGCGTGACGCCGCTCGGATAAGCCGCGAAGTTGCCGCCGCTGGCGATCATGAATTCGCCTTCCGTGCCGAGGTAGGAGGTCAGACGCTGGAGCGCGCTGACGAAACGGTCGCTTTCGATGTTGATGACCGGCTGGTCGTTCTTATCCTTCGTGATGTAGGTCGCGCCAAGACCGTAGATGAACTTGGCGATGCTCGTCGTGATCGAAGCGCAGCCGTAGACGCACTTGCCGTTTTCATTGAGGGCGAAGGAAGCGTCGCCGTTGAGGTTGGCAGCCGCTTTCGTATACTCCTGGAAACGGTCGAGCGTCCACTTGCCGTCGCGCACGAGCTGATAGGGATAGGTCAGACCGAGGTCGTCCATCATGTCGTCGTTGAAGAACATACACCAGATGCCGTCGATGCTCATCAGATGCAGCGGGCTTGTGGCGTAGAAGTTCTTATGACCGATCGAGGTGGCGTCAAGCTGCGCCTGATTCCACCAGTCCTCATCGAGGTGCAGCTCGTCGAAGTCGTTGAGACAGGTGAGCCATCCGCCCGAAACGGCGGACGCGGACAGATACATCGGCAGATAGGCGGCCTGAAAATCGTCGTCGCCCGCCATGACCGAGCTGCCGAGGTAGCTGACCATGTTGGCGATATCGTCGACGGTGTGTTCCTTCAGGACGCAGCTGTACTTCGACATGACCGCCGCGTCGCGGTTGAACATCGCGTCGTTGACGGTTTCGCCGTTCAGCTCGTCCGGGAACAGCGTACACTGCATCGCCCACTGATTCTGCGGGCAGTTGAGGAAGGTGTAGGTCTTTCCTTTGAGATCAAGTTCCTTTTCATAGGGATAGCCGGCCTTGACGGGCGCTTCGGTCCCGCTGTCTGCCGGAGCGCCGGCAGTGCTGTCCGTTCCCGCCGAGCCGGTCGAGCCGCAGGAGGACGCGCAGAGAAGCAGTGCGCAGAGAAGCAGCGATAAGATGCGTTTTGCGTGATTCATGACGAGTTCCTTTCTTTCGCGCGGGAAACGCGCAGTATTCTTTCCATTATTATAACAGATTATCTTGACAAATTGAATATCATAAATTATAATAAACATATCCGATATGATGAAAAATCAGACAAGGAGGCGCTGAGGATGGCGATTCGTCCGCTTTCCGAAAGAAAGGTCGAGCCGGATCACTGCGGTTATTTTGAAAAGCTGGCGCAGTTTGCCGTGACGCACGACTATTTCACGCAGTGGACCGTGTTCGTGCTGATCGACGGGTATTTCGCCTATCGGGAAGGCGGCGGCGAGGAGCGGGTCGTGAGACCGGGCGACATCCTGCTCTGCCCGCCCTTCACGGTGGTGGACAAGGCGGCGCGCTGTCCGGTGACGTTCTGGTACATCACCTTCAAGCCGCTCGACGACGAGCCGATCCCGCTCGGCGTGACGCTGCTTTCGCAGAACGAACGCATTTTAGAGGATTTCAGGATGATGACCGGAAAGTATACTGCGCGCCCGGCGGAAGGCTATAACGGCGTGCTGATGATGGATATCTGGTTCCAGCTGGCAAAGCTCTGCACGGCGCCGATGATCGAGGTGCGGCGGACGCCGCCGTCCCAGCCGATGCGTCAGGTGTTCGCGTATATCGAAAACAATCTGGCGCGGCAGATCACGCTCGGCGAGCTTGCGTCCTGCGCGGGATGGTCGGCTCCGTCGTTCATTCAGAAATTCCGGCTGGCGACCGGGCAGACGCCGATGGAGTATGTGACCTGCCGCCGGATCGACCGGGCGAAGGGGATGGTCTTGCACGGAAAGCTGACGCTTCGGGAGATCGCGTCGCTCTGCGGCTTTGCGAACGAGTTTTACCTGAGCCGCGTGTTCCGCCGCGTGACGGGAATGTCGCCGACCGAGTACCGGAAGAATCATTTCAGATAATAAAGACAGGACAGGCGTGACCGCCTGTCCTGCCTTTATTCCAATCCCTGTACCTGTGCGCCGGTCACGGATGTGTGACCGCATCTCGAAGTGCTTGCGGGAAACCTTATACTCGTGCGCCGGTCACGGATGTGTGGTCACGGGTCAAAGTGCTTGCGGGGAACCTTATACTCGTGCGCCGGTCACGGATGTGTGACCGCATCTCAAAGTGCTTGCGGGAAACCCTGTACCTGTGCGCCGCCCGGATGTGTGGTCACGGTTCAAAGTGTTCGCGGGAATCCTTATACCTGTGCGCCGCACGCGGAGCGCTTTTCAGCCGCTTATGCTGTCAACGAAGGCTTTCGCGTTCGCTTCGACCTTTGCGCGGTTGCTTTCGATGTCCGACGCGAGCTGCGGGTCTCCGGCAAACATCTTGCTGTTCAGCGTCGTGACGAGATCCGGCGTCCATCCGTACAGAAGCGCCAGATCGGTCGTGCGCGCCGCGTTGATCAGCTCCATCATTTCTATGGATTCTTCATCACGAAGCAGCTTCTGCGAGAGCATGACGTTGTAATAGATCGGAATCACGTCCCGATAGCTGTCGTAGCAGAGCGCGTCCATGATCACGGCGGTGCGTTCAAGATCCTTGTTCGTCACCGGAATGGTCATGCCCAGCGCATAGAAGCCCTCGAACGAGTTGTACTGCTCCTGCTTTTCGTCGAGCTTCGGATAGGGAAGCAGACCGTAGTCGTCCTTCATGTCGCGCAGGCTGTTCACCGCTTTGAGAGGGCTGGTTAAGAACAGCGCGCGTCCTTCGCGGAAAATATGGACGTAGCCGCCCTTTTCCGCGTTCAGGTCGTCGGTGTTGCCCTTAATCGTTACGCCGGATGCTGTGTCGTAGAGCGCTGCCAGCTTTTCAAGCGCCGTGAAGGTATGATCGGCGTTCGGCATGAACGTGATCTTCCCGCCGTCCAGCGAGATGTAATGCGTTCCCATGCCGACGAGCAGCTTGTTGGCGGAGTTCGAGGCGTGCGCCGACAGACCGTAGACGGTCGAAGCGCCGGGATCCCACGCCCACGAATCCGCGCCGTTCAGCGAAGCCGCGGCGGTGGCGTATTCCTTCATTTTATCGATCGTCCACTCGCCGTCCCGCACCGTCTGATAGGGCAGCTCGAGCTTCAGATCTTTCATCATCGAGCTGTTGAAGAACAGAAGGTCGGTCATTTCATACGCCATCAGGTGCGCGGCGCCGGTCGCAAAGAAGAGCTTCCCGCCGATCTGCGCGTTCTGGATGATGATCTGATCCCACCACGGCTTGTCGAGGTTCAGCCCTTTCACGGTATTGAGATCGTGTACGCAGCCCGACGTGATGAGCGGAGACGAGACATTATTGCTGATATAGCAGACGTCCCACGTGTCGTCGCCCGCCATGATCGCCGTCTGCGCGAGCGTCACGACTTCCTTGAAGGGGACCTGCGCCGCGTCGTAGTCGTCGACGGCGATCTCGATGTTGTAGCGCTCCTCGATCGCGCGGTTGCGGTTGTAGATCGCGTCGTTCAGCACCTCGCCGGACAGCGATTCAAAGTCAAGCTCGGCGCGCGCGCCGTAGTAGTTGACCGAATTGAGGAAACGGAATTTGTATCCGCCGTAGTCCGCTTCGGGATAGAGGTGATCGGGGTCGACCGGCGCGGCGGTCGACGAAAGGTCTGCCGCGGCCGTGGCGTCCTCTGCCGGTCCGGTCTCACCGCAGCCAAGCGACGCGGATGCGAGAAGGGCGGCAAGGAGCAGAGAAAGGGAACGCGCATGGTTTTTCATAGTGTTTTTCCTTTCAATTCTGAAACTTTTTATTGATTTCGCGCGGTGTTTACCGGACGATAAGCCTGACCTCGTGCGCGTCAAGGCGGACCGTCTCCTCGTACCGCTTTTCGCCGAAATCGGCGCGGACGGTCGATTCGACCGGATGGTCGGCATAGTTGAACGCGAAGATCACGTCCTTTTCCGCGCTCCGGGCAAGGCGGACTTTCACGCCCTCAGCCGCCTCCGACTGACGCAGCCCAAGCGAATCGGCGAGCTTTTGGGCGAAGGCGCGGACGCTTCCGTCCGCCGTTTTCGCGTAGCCGTACCACAGGAAGGTGTTGATCGTGACGACTTTTCCGTGCCCGGTCTTTTTCTCGATGACCGCCGGATATCCGTCGACAAAGCGCGCTGTGACCTCCGCTCCCTTCACCTCGCACAGGTCGCGCCCGTGGAAGCCGTTTACGGTCAGCCCGTCATACGGGAAGGCGAGGGCTTCATAGTCGCTGTCCATGACCTCCTCGCCGACATACGGCGCGAAGTCTCCGCCGGGCAGCTCGGACAAGAGCTTTGCGGTCCTGTCGACCGTGCCGAATTTGCCGTCGATGACAAGCGTTCCGCCGTTTTCCACATAGGCTTTCAGCGCGGCGGCAGTGTCCGGGCCGCAGACGATCTGATTCGACAGGAAGACGACGGGGTATTTTTCCAGCTCGTCGAGCCGCAGAAAGTCGCAGCGCACGCCGGCGTCGTACATCGCGTGATACAGCCCGAACAGCGACTGCACGTAGATGTTCTTGTCCACTCCGTAGGCGCGGCAGAACATCCGCTGAAAATCGTCCGACAGACCGTCGAACAGGATGCCCGCTTTTGCGCGGAGCGGCGTCAGAGCGCCGAGCGAGGTCATGATATCGGACAGCTTTTGCGCAGTTTCGAGCCGGACGGTCGGTCTGCCCTTGTAGTCGACCAGTCCGCGCCCGCCGGTCTGAAGACCCGTGATAAAGGGTCTCCACATCCAGAAGATCAGACCCTTCGCGCCGGCGGCATAGGCTTCCATGCACCATTCGGTCAGCTCCCACGGACGCACGCAGGTCGCTTCGTTGAACATCGCCTGAATGTGCGTCTGCATTTCGGAGACGAAGAAGCCCTCGCGCCCTGCGGACGCCATGAAGCCGTCGAAAACCTCCCAGCGCTGCACGGGCGTTCTCGTGCCGCCGACCTGCTTCGGGTAGAAGGACATTCCGAGTTCACCGGCGGCTTCCTTGACGATGAAATCGTCCTGCGGACGGTCGTAGGAAGCGGTGGGCGCGATACCGGAGTGGATGTTGTCGGCTACCGTCATGTGGAGCGGGTCGACCTCCAGAAGCGCTTTTCTCCACCGGCGCAGGATGATGCCGACAGACTCCTTGTGGAAAGCGTTGTAGTCGGCGATGGGCATGATGCTCATCCACATCCATTCCTCAAAGCCGATCTGCAAAAAGTCCGTGTAGGTGCGCTCCCAGACCTCGCAGAGCCGTTCGATCGTACCGTATTTTTCTTTGAGCCAAGTTCGGAACGCTTCGAGCGTCCAGCGGTCGAACGACGTGAACATCGTCTCGTTGAAGATGTCCCAGCCGTAGAGCGCGGGGAAATCGCGGTACGCTTCCGCCGCCTGACGGTAGAAACCGCAGATCGCCGCGTCCACCTCCGGGTGGAAGTAGTTGAGGAAGCCGTAGCTCGACTGCGAATGGATGAGGTTCCCGTTCCGGTCGACGGGGAGATATTCGTCCTTCATCCGGAAGTCGGGGATGGCTTCAAAAACGGTGATCTGTCCCGCAAGCTCCATGATGACCGAAAGCCCGTGCTTTTGGGCGAGACGGAGGATCAGTTTTCCGGTCGCAAAGGGGTAGTCGGGCGTTTTTTCCTCCCAGTAGAAAGCGGCGGGCCAGATGACGACGGTGTTGTGACCGTACTGCTTCATGAGGGCAAGATGCGCGTCGAGGGCTTCGGGTGTGTCGTCCCGCGTGACCTTCAGAACGCTGCCGAAGGGATATGAGGGGTTCATGGGATCCTTCCTTTCATTTATGCTTCTATTCTTATTATATCGGATAAGAAGGGCGATTTCTGCACAAATTCTATCGGATCATGCGCATTTTTTACGATTATCTCTTGCAAACCGGACGGTCTTGCGCTATAATGAAGATAATCTTATGACCGAACGGAGGGGCGAATGTGGGCGGTATCCTCAAATACGAAAAGACCATGCTGTCCGACCGGGGACGGCTCCACGTCAACCGGAAGAACGACAACATGAGCTTCGGCGTTCACTGGCACAGCTATTACGAGATCATTCTGTACCGCCGCTGCGCCGGAACGGTGACGATCAACGGAAAACCGTATGCATTCGACGGGGATTTCCTGCATCTGATGACCCCGGCGGATTATCACACCCTTGCGGTCACACCGGGGGAAGGGGCGGAGTCGCTGGTCGTATCGTTTTCGGAGGACATGATCGACGGGGACTATCTCCGGGACGACCGGCTTTCGGCGACGGCGCTCTCCGAACCGTCGGAGCAGGTGTGCAGGATGACCGCCGAGCTGTGGCGGCTGTTCGTGCGAAAGCATGAGCCGTTTCGGGAAACGAGAATGCGGCAGCTTCTGAACGCGGTCCTCGGCGAGCTGCTGGCGTGCGGCAGCCGGGCGGGCGCGGAAAACGATCTGATCCATCCCGTTGTACGGAAGACGATCCTTCTGATGCTCGAACGCTTTTCGGAGGATCTGACGCTGCCGGAAGCGGCGAAGGAGTGCGGCGTGTCGCCGTCCTATCTTTCCTGTCTGCTGCACGGGCAGACGGGGAAGACCTTCCCGGAGTGGTTGAACGATCTGCGCGTGTCGCACGCGAAGCGGCTTCTCGAGGACACCGATCTGACGTCGCTCGAGATCGCGCTCGAATGCGGTTACAACACGCCGTCGCACTTCATCCGCGTGTTTCGCCGCCTGACCGGTCGGACGCCGACCGCCTACCGAACGGAGAAAAAGGAGAGAGCTTCGGACGCCGTGCCGAAAAAAGCAGGGCAGTCTTCTTAGGAAAACGGCCGGAGGCGTTCCTGTGCGGTCAGGAAGCTGTCCGAATCCGTAAAAATTTTGCGGCGGAGTACCGCCGCAGCGAATGGATAATTCAATATAGCCGATTGTTTCATGCTTTAAGATGACAAACGTTATAATAAAATCCGTTTTTATGTCGGCTTTGCCGACATAAAAACACCTTTAAGGCGAGCCCTCGCGCCGATATGGGGAGAGCCGACAAAACAAATTTTGTCGGCAGACAAAACAACGTTTTGCCGGCGGCGATAAGCGCGGGTACCGATTGTAAAACGCAGTTTTACGATCGACTAATAATTCAATTAGAAAGGAATGATCATGATCATGACGACACCCGATACGATCACAAGGAAAGGCGCGCATTTTCTCACCGAACCGCTCCGGCTCGTGTCTGGGACGCATCTGAAAGCCGAGCCGGGCGCACGGCTCATCGGCGGCGTGAAGCTGACCCCGGAACCCTGCGGGAACGGGCTCTGGACGGTCGATTTACAGAAGGCGGGCGTCGAAGCGTCCGGCTTCGCGTCGCGCGGCTTCGGGCGGAAGATCACCCCGTCCCACAGCGAGCTGTTTCTGGACGGCAGACCGCTGTCGGTCTCGCAGTACCCGAAAAAGGGGAGCTTTCTGACCATCTCCGGCATCGGTGAGCCGATGCTCAACGAGTGGAAAAAGCCGTGCGGAAAGCTCGAAGGCGGCTTCTTCTACGAGGACGACCGCCCGAAGGGCTGGCGCGGCGGGCAGGACGTCTGGGTCCACGGATACTGGGCGTGGGACTGGGCGCCGACGCACGAAAAGGTCGAGGTCTTCGACCGCGAAAAGGGCTTCGTGCGCTGTGCCGAACCCTATGGACAGTATCATTACACGGTCGGTCAGCGGTTCTGTTTCTTCAATATCATAGAGGAAGTGACCGAGCCGGGCGACTGGTGTCTCGACGCGGCGGGCGGACGGGTCTGGTTCCGTCCGTTTGAGGATACCGACATGGAAAGGGCAGAGCTGATCCTTTCGGCGCTTGACCGGCCGCTCATTCTCATCGAGGACGCAAAAGACGTGACGGTCGAGGGCTTTGTCATCGAAGCGTCGCGCGGCTGCGGGATAGCGGTGAAGAACGCGGAGAATGTCCGCATCCTTGACTGCGAGGTGAAGAACATCGGCAGCCGCGGCGTGACGGTCGAGCGGTCCCGGAACGTCACGGTCGAGCGCTGTCATGTCCATGATACGGGCGACGGCTGCATTGCTATATGGGGCGGCGATCGGACGACGCTTGCGCCGGGAAACTGCGGCGTGGACAGCTGTCATCTGCATCACGCGGCGCGCTGGGACCGCTGCTACGAGCCGCCGGTCTGTCTCTATGGCGTGGGACTGTACGCGCGGGACAATCTCATTCACGACTGCCCGCACACGGCTGTCCTGTACGGCGGCAACGACATTTCGATCACCGGAAACGAGATTTACCGGGTCGTCACCGAAACAGGCGACGCGGGCGCGATCTACGCCGGACGCGACTACACCTTCCGCGGCAACGAGGTCAGCGGGAATTTCATCCACCACGTCGGCAGCGGCGTCGGCATGGGAACGATGGGCGTCTACAACGACGACGCGCTGAGCGGGACCGTGATGAAGAACAACGTTTTTTACCGCGTACAGCGGGCAGTCTTCCTCGGCGGCGGCGTGGATTTCGTCGTCGAAGGGAACGTCTTCGTCGACTGTTCGCCCGCCGTTGAAGCGGACGGACGGGGACAGAGCGATCACGACGTCTGGCGCAATATGATCACGAACACAATGAAACAGCGCTTCTATAATATTGAAGGAAAAGGCGTGTCCGGCGCACAGCCGCCCTATATCGAACGCTATCCGTCCCTTGCCAAGATCGACGCTTACTATCAGGCAGACCCCGCGCCGCACATTCCGCCGTCCGCGGAGATCGTCGGAAACATCCTCTGCACCGAGCAGAAGATCAGATACACATGGAACTGTGAGGGCGGGCAGTTCGTCGAGCGGGACAACGTGGAATGCGGTCGTGAGGAGCTTGGAAAATACCTCACGCCGCGCCAGCTCGCCGTCATAAACGGAGACGCGGAATGAAAGGATGGATCACCCGTCCCGGCGCGGCGGAGACCGAAGTGACGCCGACCGCGTTCCGGCGTGAATTTACGCTGTCCGAACTGCCGCGCCGTACCGTGATGAGCGTGACCGGCTTCATGCAGTACGCCGTGCGGGTCAATGGACGCTTCGCCTCCGCCGGTCCGGCGCGCGGGATGGATCTGCCCTATGATACGGTCGACGTGACCGCGCTGCTCCGGGAAGGGGGCAACGCGGTGACGGCGGTCGTACTGCCGCACCACGGACAGAGTAATTACGGCTCGCCGCATATCGTCGGCTTCTGCATGGAGCTGACGGCGGACGACGGGCGGACGCTTCTGACGACCGCGGACGGCTGGACCTGCGCACAAGCGGACTGGTTCGGCTGCGGCAAAAACCGGCTGTCGGGTCCGCTTCCCGCCGAAGAACACTTCGACGCGGAAAGGGAGCCTCGCGGCTGGATGCTCGGCGGCTTTTCGGGAGAGGGATTCATCCCCTGCGTGACGGCGGACGACGATTTCCCCGACTCAGAGCCGCGTCCGACGCCGCGCTGTGAGGAGAATGAAACGACCGGTTCGCTCGTCTGGCTCGGCCGGGACGACGAAGAGCTGTGGGACACGGCGGAGAATCTCACCGTCCGTTTCAACGCGGAGGAGATGACAGGCGCGTTCACCGAAAAATTCCCGTATCCGACCGCTTCGCCGAAGCGGGAGGCTCCGACTGCGGATGTCCTGACCGAACGGGACGGAAATCTGTTCGTCTTCGACTACGGGCGGACGAGAATGCTCCGTCCGGTCGTCGAGCTGACGGATCTTGATGGGGAAGGACGCATCGAGCTGTACTACGGCATCGAAATGAAGGAACGTCCGGTCTGCCGACGCGGATTCGGCAAGCCGAACGAGGGATTCTGCGATTCCTTCAAGCCCTTGTCGGGCGCGTCGCCCCATTCCGGCGAATCACTCCAAACCGGCGCATTGTCCCATTCCGGAGCGTCGCCTTTTCCGGGCGTGATTTCCTACGAGACGCTGACCGGGCGCGGCTGCCGGTTCGTGACCGTCCGCGCGGCGGGAAAGTGCAGATTTCGTCTGCGGATGAGGACGCGGACGCTCGATTATCCGTTTGGAGCGGAAAAAACGCTTGACTGCACCGACCCGTTTCTGCGGCGGGTGTTTGAGATGGGCGTGAACAGCATCCGCTCGTCGGCGGGTGACGTGTATGTCGACACCTGCGAGCGGGAAAACGCGCTCTGGACCTTCGACGCCTGTGTGATCGGACGCGCCGCCTTCGATGTGTTCGGCGAGACGGCGCTCTGGCGCAGAAGCCTTGCGGTCCTCGCACAGACGACCGACCCGGACGGCGCGGTCCACAGCATCGGAGCCGCGCGGAACGTTCCGCACACGCTGGCGGACCAGACCTGCTTTTACGTCATAAACTGTCTTGAATACGCGAAGGCGGCGGGAGACGTGTCGCTGCTCTGCGAGACCGCGCCCGTCCTCGAACGGTTTCTGCTCATGCTGGAAAGCGGCATGACGGACGACGGACTGCTTCTCTATCCGGCGCGGAGCTGGCATTTTGTCGACTGGGCAGGCATCGACCGCAGACCGTATTCACTGCCGTTCAACTGTCTGGCGCTTCTGGCGGCGCGGGCGATGACCGAGATCGCTTCGCTGATCGGAGAGCCGGAGCGCGGCGAGGTCGGAAAGCGGCTTGCCGCGCGGCTGGAACGCTCGCTCACACGGTTTTACGACCCGGAAGCGGGCTGTTTTCTCTGTCACATCGAGCCGACAGTTCCGCCGCCGCCGTACAACACGTTCGGCTTCAAAGAGTCCGACACGGAATTCCCGCACGGTCTGCACGCGAATATCTTCGCGCTGTGGGCAGGGATCGGGGACGACGCGATGCGGCAGAGCACCGTGCGTTTCTTAAAGGCGCGGTTCGCGGAACCGTTCGGGGCTTGGCATATTTTCGGTCCCGGCTGGATGAACGTCGTGCTGACGGTGCTGGTCGAAAACGGGCTGTGTGCCGAAGCGCGGCGGGTACTGCATGAAAAATTCGCCCCGCTCGTTTCAAACGGCGGAGTCACGGTCGGGGAGAGCTGTGGCTCATCGCCGTACAATACGGCGCACGGCTGGGGCGCGGCGGTCTGTACTGCGCTGTTAAGGCTACCGCACAATTCACGGCTTTCGCCTTGATGGCACGCTTGCTTGCATCTTTCCCGTCATACTGTACAAATTTCGTCGGCATAGGAGGTACTATGCCGTCCGGGGTTTGTTTCGTCTGACGGGAAACCTGACGGCGCAATCGCACCATCAGAACTGTGCGGTAATGCCTTAAGATGTCCGGAGCTTGCGGGATCCTGACAGAATCGCCTCTTTTCCACTGTCAGAAAACCGAAAGATGTGCAGGTTGATTCTTG
>JAZRXB010000319.1:0-4579 GCA_045600005.1 Eubacteriales bacterium
CTCGAAACCTGACGCGCACGGCGCGTCAGAATCTGCTTAACACCAAACGACCTGAGACAACAAGGAGATCAACGAAACTGCCATGAAATGGATTCTGCTCATCCTCACCATCGCCGCCGGCTGTACGCAGACGGTCTTCAACAAACAGTTCGGCGGAAAAAAGGGAAAGAGCGCCGTCACCTACGCCGCCATGCAGGTGTTCGCGGCGATGGTGTTCTTCTTCCTCACCGCGGAAAGCCGTCAGATCACACCGACGCTCGCCGGATTTTCGGGAGCCTTCGCGCTCGTGTACGGCACGGCGGTCTTCTGCTCGCTGAACGGACTGCGCCACGGCTCGATGGCAAAGACCTCGCTGATCTCCTCCCTCTCGCTGATGCTTCCGACGCTGTACGGCGTGTTCTTCGTACCTGAGGAGGACGTGCCGCGCTTCCTGATCGTGGGACTGCTCTGCCTTGTTGCCGCGCTGGTGCTGGTCAACCGGAAGGACGAAAAAAAGGTTCAGGAGGACCGCATCTGGTATGTGTTCGTCAGCGTGCTGTTCGTCTCGAACGGTATGTGCTCCATCGTGCAGAAGCAGGAGGGACGTGTCTGCCCGCCTGAAACGGGCGGGATCTTCATGGCGCTCGCGCTGGCGGCGGCTTTCGTCGTCTTCACGGCTGCCGCTTTCATCACCGAAAAGCCGTCGGTCATCTTCGACACGGTGAAGACCGACTGGTACCGCGCGGCGGTCGCCGGCGTGCTGAACGGCATCCTGAATCTGCTGGTCATCAAGCTGAACCCCCTGCTGCCGGCAGTGATCCTGTTCCCGGCGATCTCGGCGGGCAACGTCATCCTGAACCGCATCCTGTCGGGCGCGATCTTCAAGGAAAAATTCAGCCTTGCGCAGAATATCGGCTTCCTGTTCGGCGTTCTGACGATCATCCTGCTCAACCTCTGAGATATCCTGCCCGACGATCAGCCGGAGCTGACCGGGCGCGAGGGCGTGACGATCGAAGGAAACCGTCTGACGCTCGGCGGTTCGCTCCTGAACCGGCTCGGACTCGGAGCCGCCGCGTTCCACGACCTTGCCGAACCGGACAGCGTGTTCCGTCCTGTCCGGGAAAACGGGTGAGATCGAGCCACAATACGGTAAACAGAAGACTGTTTCCCGAGCGGGAAACAGTCTTCTGTTAATAAAAAACTGCTTTTCCGCGAAAAGCAGTTTTTTTCGTTCCGTCCGGGGAAACGTCTCCGGCGGTTCGGGAGGGTGCGTCCCCGCCCAGCGGCGCGTTGTCCCCGGACGCGGTAGACGAGGCGGCGCGGCGTTTTCAGGCGTCGGATTTCGGGGCGTTTGGCGGTTCTGCCAATCACGTCCTTCGTCTATCGGAACAGACACGGGACCCGCTCCGGCGCTTCGAGACGCAGCAGGGCGTACAGTACTCCCGCGTCTCCGCCGAACAGCGACGGCTCCCATACCGGCTCAAAGCCTCGGTCGGTGAAGCGGCGCACTCTTTTGCGCATCTCACCGAGCGTCGCCGCCGCCTTCGAGGTCAGCTCGGGACGTGCAAGCTCCCGCCCCGCTTCGATCAGAAAATCGCACACGCCGGGATTCCCGTCCCGCAGACGGTCGGAAAACAATGCTTCCGCACAAAGCGCGTCATCGGCGGCCTTTTCGAGCATTTCCCGGTCGCCGAGCGCCATCCACAGAAACCCTTCTCCCGCGCCGCCCGAATGGATCCCGCCGTACCGTTCCGGCGAGACCGTGCTTTTCGACGTGTCCTGCCAGCCGCCGCGCTCGGGGTCGAAGCAGGAGCGCTCCCAGCCGAAAGCGTCTTCGGCAGCGGACAGATACGCCCCGTCTCCGAGCGCTTTCCCGGCAAGATACAGCGCCAGTCCCACGCCGCCGATCCCGACGTCAAAGCCGCCGACAAGACGCGCACTTCCGTTCACATCCCAGAGCATACGCCCGCCGTTCGCCGTCGTTTTCCGCTTCATCAGCTCGTCGGCGAAGCGGCGGAGCAGTCCGTCTTCGACGTTCAGCTCCTCCCTGTACCGGCACAGGACGGTCAGAACGCCCGCCAGCCCGGTCTTCCGCGTCAGATCGCTCATCCCCCGGCTCTCAAAGCGCCGGAATACGCCGGCCAGACGTTCCGCCAGCGCAAGGTAACGCCCGTCCCCGTCTGTCCGGTACAGACGCATCAGCCCTTCGATCACGCCCGCACATCCGCCGGACAGTCCCGGATTGAACTCCGGATAAGCGATGACCGTCTGCCGCTCATACCGCCTGACATAGCTCTCCATCATCCTGCGGCAGACTTCAAGCGAAGCCGCGATCTCCTCCGCATACGCCGTTTCGGGGTGCAGACGGCGGTAAAGCGCCAGCGCCCAGACCGTTCCGGTCATGCCCGTGTACCAGCCCGCGCCGAGGACGTTCCGCATCACGTTCGCCGGACTGCCGAACCAGACCTTCGCGCCGGACGGCGTTTCGACCGCTTCCGACAGCAGTTTTCCGACAAGCTCCTCCGCCGTGCCGAACGTCCACGTCTCATCCGCACACGACGTTCCGTCCGCCGGACGGCAGGCGCGCCCGATCAGCTCCTGCTGGATGCGAAGCTCGAACCGAAGCTCCTTTTCGTCAAAGCGTTCCAGCCGCTCCTTCGCCGCATCGACCGGCGGGACGCGGAAAAATCCCGCAGCGACGCGCCCTTCCGGGTCGTAAAGATCGACCGAATGAGCCTTCGTGTAAAAATACGGGACGTCTTCCTGAAAAATCGCCCGCTCCTCCGCCGCGCGGACGAGCGCCCAGCTTTCCTCCGGCACGCGGTTCGGGTTGTGACGAAGACGCGCCGCGACTCTCTCCGACGCTTTCGCGGCGTCGTTCAGACCTTCCCGGTCAGCCGTCAGCGCGGCGGCCTTCGCGTAATAGGAGGTCGGGCGAAGCACGGCGCGCACCGCGAAATCGGGCGAAGCGTCAAGCTCCGCCCGGAGCGCGTCCTTTTTCTCCATGACGATGCGGCAGACCTTTTCAAAGCCCGCCAGATAGTCCTCAAAATACCCGAAAACCGTCTGCCTTTCGCCGTCTGTCACCGGCGCGGAGAGGTTCCTGTCCCGCTTTGACACGAGCGGACTGGTCTCATAGACCCCGTCGACGCGGGTCGGCATCATGCCGTTCTGCATGACGGAAAGCCTTATATCGTCATACCATTCCGGCTCGTCCGCGTCCGCTTTGGGAAAGGGCGGCGTGAAGACCGTCTCCAGATCGACCGGCGCGGGACGGGTGCGGTCGGCGAGCAGATTTTCCTGATGAAAATCCGTACTGCCGAACAGCCGGGTCAGCGCCGCAAAGCCGCCGAGGTTCGCATAATATTCCGCCGCTTCTTCAACCGCTTCGGCGGGCGTGTTCGTGATGTATTCGCAGAAGCCGTACCGCGCCCCGGTTTTCTCATCGAAAACCGGCAGACAGTCCGGCACGCGGACGGTTCCGGGAAAATACCGTTCGGTCAGACTGCGGAAAAACACGTCCTGACGCACGTCGTGCGGCTTGTACAGGAACGCGCCCCGGTCGGTCGTCACCTTTGCCGCCGCTCTGCCGCCGTTGTGCGTGTCGGCTCCCGCAAAGCTCAGGTCAAGAATCCGGGCAAAGCGTCCGCCGCCGAAAAAACGGCCGCCGATCGACTCGCGCTGTTCGCCGATCCGGGCGAACATCTCGTCCGCCGCTCTGCCGAAATGCTCGCAGATGGTGACGAGCCTTCCGCGAAGCAGAGGATACCCGCCGTCCAGCGCCGTATCGCCCGCGGCGTTCAGCGCCGCGAGCGCTTCTTCGGCTCCCGCCCGCCGAGCCGCGTCGGGAACGAGAGCGGGCGCGGTCATCGCCAGCCGGTTCGTCTTCGCGGTCTGTCTGAGCGCACACGTGAACAGCGCGCCCGCAGACGGGGTAAGAAGCCGCGCCATGAGCGCTTCGCAGAGCTTTTCCCGCGCTTCCTCTGTCAGAGGGATCGGACTGCGCAAGGCGGCTGAATCGCAGACGGGCCGCAGAAACCGTTCGAGCCATCCCGCCGCCGCCATTTCGGGGAGCTTTGACAACGCGCCGTTCATTGCCGTTCGTCCTTTCCGGAAAACCGGCGGTCAGCCGCAGAACAATTCGCTGATCGCATCGTAAATGTCGCCTTCCGTCTGCATATACAGACCAAACATCCCGCCCGACGCCTGTTCAAGCTCTTCGGGAGAAAGCTCGCCGGTCTTCTTTCCGGTGAGATACTGCTTCGCCTCGTCGACCGACGCTTCACAGCCCTGCTTTTTCAGCCAGTCCGCCAGCGCGGCGCGGTCTTTTTTAGCGAGAAGCCCGGCAAGCTCCGCCCTGCATTCTTCCGATCTGTTCAGTTCCTCGTAAAGCTGTTCCAGTGTTTTCATATCAATTCGTATCCTTTCCGCTCTGATCGAGCATTCCGTTTCGTTTCCCGCCGCTTCCGGCAGGTTCATTAATTGATACGAAGAAACGGGCAGAAAAGCTGCTGAAAATTCGACATTTTTCCGCCATAAACCGGCGGATTCCGCAGTCCCGGCACACAAAACCGTCCGTCCTTCAAGCGAAGGACGGACG
>JAZRXB010000320.1:0-2473 GCA_045600005.1 Eubacteriales bacterium
TCGTAGTAGCCGTAGGTGTGCGTGTAAAGGTTCCTTTTGAGCTTTCCGATCGGCCAGTGGATCTTCGCGCTGCCGAAATCGGTGCGCTCGACCGGCTCGTCCATGAAGTTGTGACCGGTCTGGAGCTGCGAGCTGACCGGCTGACCGTCCTCGCCCGCGATCAGCGTGAAGACCGCGTGGCTTTCGCCGTCGAGCGTCACGCCCCTGTCGGTCCATCCGGGCCAGTTTTCGCCCATCATCGAAAGGCGGTAGTCCCACTTCGTCCGGTCGAGCGTATCGCCGTCGAACTCGTCGCTCCACGCGAGCCGCCATTCGCCGTCGGGCAGAAGGCTCGGCTCATGATTTTCAATATTGTACTCTTTCATGTTTCCCTCCGAAATTTCGCTTGATCGCTTGACAAAAGCGTATGACTGTGCTATTATTTTATCACAGAACCGCATCCGGTTCAATCAGTTTCCTGACGCGATTTTTCGATTTTCTGACATGAGGAGGTTTTCATGAACGTCACCCTTCCGACCGTGGTCAGCGCCGGATTTTTCGACTCCCGCGTCGTCTATCCCGGACTGACCCGGACGAAACCGCGCCGCGCGCCGCATTATGAGCTTGACCTGTTCGCTTCGCCGGGCGGCGAATCGACGCTGAACGGGCGGACGTTCATCCGTCGGCGCGGCAGTATCCTGCTCGCTTCGCCGGGCGATGAGCGGTCAAGCGAGCTTCCCTTCACGGCGCATTTCATCTACTTCACAGCCGGCGACGGATCCGTGCGCACGCTGCTCGCCGGTCTGCCGGACCTGACCGACCCGCTGGATTTCGGGCGCTGGGAGGCGCGTTTCAGTGAAATTCGGGCTGTATTTTCCGAGCCGGGCGCGGATCGGGAGCTGATCCTCGGCGCGAAGCTGCTTTCCTTATTATACGATCTGCGTGCGGACTGCGCGTCCCGGCACGCTGAGGGTGACGGCTCGCCGGCGAGCGTTTATCCGGCGCTCGTCTACATCCGCGAACACCTCGACGAGCCGTTCGGCGCGGACGAGCTGGCGGCTGTCTGCGGCGTCAGCACCGCGTATTTCCAGCGGCTGTTCAAGCTCGACAAAGGCATGACGCCGCGCGCATACGTCGAACGCCTGCGCATCGCGCGCGCAAAGGAGCTTCTGACGGCGACCGACGCGCCGATCTCGCTCGTCGCGGAGCGATGCGGCTTCGGCTCGCAGGCGTATTTCAGCTGCCGTTTCGGCGAAAGCGAGGGAATTTCGCCGCGCGAGTTCCGCAAACGCGCCGAATTCGGCTGATTTTCAGAATGTTCATCAATTTTTGAGAACTTTTTTGCACGTTTGGGGCTTGCCAAAACGCACGATATGTTGTATCATATTATCAGTACTATATGGAGGTATTGCGATGAAAACATCATTACAGCTTTACACCATCCGGAAAACCATCGTTTCCGACATCCGCGGACATCTCGAAGCGGTGAAGGAAATGGGCTACGACGGCGCGGAATTCGGAAGCTACGGCGCGGGGACCATCGAAAAGATCGCCGCGGCGATGAAGGACCTCGGTCTCGAGATCTTCTCGATCCACACCGATATCGCCGAGGTCGAGCGCTGCGACCGCGGACAGCTCGCCGCCTACCGCGACTTCGGCTGCCGCTATATGCCGATCGGCTGGCTGCCCGAAGCCCGCATCTGCGGCGGCGCGGAATACGCCGACACCCGTGCGTCTATGGTGAAATTTGCCGAAACCGCAGCCGAATACGGCATCAGTCTTCTCTATCATAACCATGATTTCGACTTCGATCTCTTAAACGGCGCGCACAAGCTCGACCTGCTTTACGCCGACCTTGACGCGAAGACGCTCGGCGCGGAGCTTGACGTCTGCTGGGTCTACACCGGATGCCGGAACACGGCGGACGGCGGCCCGCTCGCAAAACCGGTCGAATATTTGAGGAAATACGCCGGACGCTGCCCCGTTCTGCACCTCAAGGACTGCGTGGAGGAAGGCGGACGCAAGGGCTTCCGTGCGCTGGGCGAGGGCGTTCTCGACTTCGCGCCGATCGTGAAGGCGGCGGGCGAGACCGGCGTCGAATGGCTCTGCGTCGAGCAGGACGAACCCACTCCCGGTCTCACGCCGATGGAATGCGCCGCAAAGAGCGCCGCTTTCTTAAAGACGCTGCTCTGAAATGCGCCCCTTCTATCAGAACCCGCTGTCCGGCGAAAAGCCCTACCTTCTTTCGCTCTCGCACGGTCATCCCTTCGCTGCGCACTGGCACGGCGAGCTTGAGCTGCTCTGCCAGATCAGCGGGTCGACCGACGTGACGGTCGACGGGGTGCGGCGCACGCTGTCGGGCGGCGAAATGCTGATCGTCGGCTGCACGGCATTGCATTCGGTCGACCGCTCGACGGACGGCACGCTGATGCTGATCATCGAGATCGGCTGTGAGCTGCTGGGCGACGGCTACCGCCGCCTGTCCGAGCGCGAG
>JAZRXB010000321.1:0-10719 GCA_045600005.1 Eubacteriales bacterium
CCGAGGCTGACGTAAGAATTGTCGGCGGAAATGACGATCCCCTCCGTCGTATAGCATACGCAGCCGCCGGTCCGTGCGGCGACCTCGGGCGTGCGTTCGCCGCCGTGTCCGTAGTTTTTCACCTCGACGTCATAGCCGAGATCGGTGAGGATCGTCGTCAGGCGCGCCGGATAGGGGGATTTTCCGTATTCCGAGCCATGATGACCGTCGGTCGCCATGCCTTCGGTCACGGAATCGCCCGTGCAGGCGATAAAGAGCTTTTTTGACATATCGGGATCCTTTCGCTGATAGTTTGTTATTCTATTATATCACGTCTGCCCGCCGTTGTCAATGTGACCTCTGAAAAATCGGGAGAAGAAAACCTGAACACGATTATTTCGTTTTTTGTGAATTCTCAGCGATGACATGAAGAAAAGAGAAAGCCGCGTCCTCAGACGCGGCTTTCTGCGGCTTGCCGCTTTTCAGTCGAGCTTGACCATCTCGATCTCGTCGAGACAGAAATCCATCGTATTGGCGACGCCGTTGTTGAGCCACAGCAGATACGCCGAGTTGACGTCGGCGGTCTCGAAGGTCAGCTCGATCTCGACCTTCTTCCAGTCGGGCGTCAGAACGATCGTCGTGTTGTTCCGGACGAGCTTCATGCTCTCGTCCCACGTCGGCTTGCCGTACTGGTAGAGCTGGCGGAGCTGCGCTTCGTTTCCTTCGCCGCCCTCTCCGCGCTTTACATAAAAGCTCACGCGGTACTTACCCGCGCCGTTCATCCGGACGAGCTTTGTCACGTCGAGCGACGTGCCGCACTCCGCTTTTCCCTTCGAGTTGCCGAGACGAAGCGCGTATTTTCCGGCATAGGCGTCCCCGATCAGCGCAAGATCGGAGAAGGTCTGCGTCGTGAACGCGCCGATCCCTTCCTCAAATCCGCCGTTTCTGATCAGATTCGTTCCCTTCGCGGGCGCTTCGACCGGCAGGACCGGCGCTTCAAAGGGCGCGGGAAGCGTCTTCGTGTTGGAGAAGAGCGGCAGCTTCTTCGACGGGTCGGCGGTGATGCGGAAGACCGCGCCGTCGTCCGAATGGTCGACCACGCCGATGTCCTCCTTCGTGCGGCAGAGCTTTCCGTCGATGTACAGATCGGCAATGTCGAAGCTCAGCTCCGAGCCGTCGTCGATGACGATGGCGGCGTGCGTGCGGGACGAGAGCTTCGCCGCCTTGTGCTGGAAACCGGCGGGCGAGATCATCGTCACGTCGTGCAGAACGACGTCCTTCGGCAGTTTTCCCTGCTTCCGGCTCGAAAAGAGCGTCGGGATAAACACGCAGTCGACCGCGTAAAGCCCTTCGATGTCCACGCCGCCGTAGGGCGTGTTCTCAAGGCTCGTGTAGAAGTGCTTGAAGATCGCTTCGTCCGCCTTGAAGACGCTGATGTTCCTAAACTTCACGTTCTCCTTCTTTCCGGTGAACGAGAAGATGCCGCAGCTCGAACCGCAGAGGATGTTTTCGTAGGTCACGTTGTTCGATTTCAGCGTGAACACGTCGTCGCCGACGTGCGCGTAGCAGTCGCGCAGCGTCACGCCATCCGAATCGTCGAGCTTGTAGCCGTCGGTCGAGAGCTGATTCGACAGCAGCTTGACGTTTTCGATCAGCACGTTCCGGCAGTTCAGGCAGTAGAGGTGGTAGAACCGGCAGTCGACGATGCGGATGCCGCGCACCGTGACGTTCGTCGAATCGGTGATGTTGACGTTGTAGTTCACGCGGTGGACGTTGAAGCTGCGCACATCGTAGGGGTCGCGGACCATGCCGCGTCCGCAGATGGTCAGGTCGTCGCCCGACGCCAGCACGCGCGCATTGCAGACCGAGCCGGGCGCGATGTAAAGCGTCTGTCCGGCGGTAAGGCGGAGCGTGTTCTCGCCGTTTTCATACCAGCCCTCGATCCAGACGACGTTCGGGTCGTCCTTCGACGGCACGTCGGTCTCAGGCGCTTCGGCGAACACGGTCAGGAGAGAGTTTACGTCATTGTCGAGCCTCAGCATGAAGTTCTGCGGACGGTCGATCATGACCGTGACGACGGCGCAGTCTTCCTTCACATCAATATCGAACGGCAGTCCGGCGGCGGCAGGGATCACCGTGCAGGACGAAAAGCTCTGCCTTACGGTGATCTCGATCTTCGCGGTCCCCTCGAACGCGAACTCGCAGAAGCGGCGGTATTCGTCGCCCCACGGCGAGCGCACGTTGTTGCAGAAGCACTGCCGCAGCTCGTTGTAGACCGGCAGCGCGGCGCTTTCGTTTCCGACCGTCACGCGGACGGAATAGTCGTTATTGCGCCCGATGCGGGCGGGATATTCGGGATATCTGATCAGTTTCATTTGATAAACAGCCTTTCTTGAACCGAAAACCTTCAGCTCAGCTTTTCAAAGGTCTCGACCAGCGCGGCCAGCGAGGTCTTTGCGGAGGTTTCGAGCGACGCATAGGACGAGACGAAGTTGTCGTTGCCCGACTTGTGCATCGAACGGATCAGCTCGCCCAGCGAACCGACGTTGTACATGAAGCCGACGTCGTAGTTGATCGAATCAAACACGATATCGAGCATATCGCGCGATTCCTCATCGCGGATGAACTTCACGCCGAGCGCTTCGTCGTAGAACGCGGGCTTGACGGTGAAGCGTCCTTCAAAGGCGAGCGCGTTCAGGATCTTGCCGGTCTTCTCGGCGTCGGGAATGGTCTTCGGGATCGAAAGCACGCTGTTGCCGTTGTAGGAGGTCGCGTAGTAGTTTTCCTGCTCCTCGTCGTATTTCGGGTAGGGCAGGATGCCGAAGTCGATCTCCATGCTGCGCTGCTTGATGATATTGTAAAGGACCGTGCTCTGCATGAGGGCGTGTTCCGCGCGGAACATTTCGAGGACCTTCGTCCACAGGTCGGCGGAGCTGTCAAGGTCGGTGTTGTAGCAGTACTGCGCGGCGCCGAGCGTGACCTCAAAGACGCGGTTGATCACGTCCACGCCGTGCGCGTTGTTCATGACGATGCTCAGATCATCGCCGTTTTTCTTAACGATCTTTTCGCCGGACGCGGCGTAGAGCGCGTAGGCGTGAACGGCGGAGCAGATGATGCCGTAGCTGTCCTTGTCGGTCATCTTGCTGTCGCCGTCAAGGTCGAAGGTCGTCCTGCGCTGGAACTCGTCGAGCTTGTCAAAGGTCCACTTGCCGTCCAGCACGAGCTTGTAGATATCCTCACCCGGGAAATACTGAGCGAACATCGGCTTGTTGAACATTAAGATCAGCGAACGTCCGTAGAGCGTGTAGTCGATATCGCCCGCGAGGAAGAACTGCTTGCCAGCGATCGAGCCGCTTTCCTGAAGGTTCTGATCCCACCACATCCTGTCGAGGTTCAGGCTCCTGATCGTCGAGCAGTCGTACAGATAGTCGCCGGACGCGAGGTTCGCCTGACTGCGGTAGAGCGCGGTGAAATAGCAGTCGCACAGGTCGTCCGCCGCCAGCACCGAGCTACGGAACACGCCGTCGGCGGCGACCACCTCGTCGATGGTGATGCTGTAAAGGTCTTCGACGGCGTGGATCTGTTTGTATTTCGCATCGTTGATGCTCTCGCCGTTCTGTTCTTCCACGTCGAAGAATTTGCCGTCCGAGCTGTTGCTGTTCGTCGCGGGAACGGCGATGCGGAACCTGTACCCGCCGAGATCTTCCTTGGCGAGCGGTTCAAAGTATTCGCGGTCGTTCGGCGTGTAGGTCACCTCAGGCGAAGCGGTCGTGCCGCTGTCGCCGGACGGAGCGGCGGTCGTGTCGGAGCCGGGCGCGGTCCCGGTCGAGCCGCAGGCGGTCAGAGCAAGCTCGCAGAGCGTCAGCATTCCGGCAAAAAGACGGGTCGATTTTTTCATGATGTTTGCTCCTTTCAGAATGATGATTAGCCGATTGTTAATTGCTTCAAGGTAATGAACGTTATAATAAATCCGTTTTTATGTCGGCTTTGCCGACATAAAAACACCTCTAAGGCGAGCCGGGGCGAGCCCTCGCGCCGACAGGGGAAGCAGACAAAAATAAATTTTAGTCTGCGGCGATAAGCGCGAGTACCGATTGTAAAACGAAGTTTTACAATCGACTAGAATGATGATTCTTTCTTTTCCTTCTTTTTTGTTTACAGAGCTTCGATCTCGGCGAGCATGACGCCGTGCCCCCTGATATCCAGCGCGAACGAGAAGCTCTCGCCGTCCGCTTCAAAGGAGGTCAGAGGTTTCAGGACGCTTTCCGCGCGAAGCACGTCAAGCTGTTCCCCGGTCATTTCGCTGCCCCAGCCGAGCTTCTGCCACAGACGGTAGGGGTTCGTGTGCGTCTCGTCGATGCACCAGAGCGTGACCTTTCTGCGGCCATGGGAGCCGGTCACACGGACGGTTTCACGCAGCTCGCCAAGCTCTTCGTCGAAATGCTTCGACGCGCGGGTGAACAGGAGCGCGGCGCGTCCGTTTTCGTCGCCGGTCGCCAGCACACGCAGGTTTTCCGTATCGGACGAAGCGTCAAAAATGCGGTTCCCGAGCTTCGAGAGCATCACGTAGCCGTTGTAGATCGGCTTTCTGATCATGTGGAGCGTGAAGAAGCTGCGGTAGCCGGTGAAGTCCTCGGTCGCCTGATGCTGACCGGACAGGCAGATCATCAGCTTCGACAGCGGAAGATCGGTGTCGATGATCTCGGACACCATGCCCGCGAAGAACGCCGGGAATTTTTCGGTCTCGCGCATCATCAGCGCCGGGCAGTCGCGCTTCGCCGAATAGCCCGCGCCCGACGCGCCCCATTCGTCGATGACGATCTCGGGCAGAACGTCGCAGTATTTCTTCGCGATCTCGATGTAATTGCGGATGATGTTCAGATTTTCGTTGTAATCGAAGGGCTTCGTGCCGTTGTTCAGATGCTCCGGGTCGGTGCCGTAGCTGTGCGCCGAGAGGAAATCGAGCTTCAAGTGATGCTCGGAGGCGTACTTTAAGAAAATGTCGACGATGATGAAGTGCGCGGCCGTCGGTCCGCCGATCTTCAGGCGGCTGTCAACGCGTAAGATCGCGTTCTGGAAGGCCTCGTACAGCTTGCAGTATTCGTGCGAGCGGATCGTCTCGGATTCGTCGCCCACGCCGAGCGAGCGCATGAAGAACCCGCGCACGTCCGGCTCGTTGAAGCACTGGAGGTACCATTTCGAGACGGTCTCGACGCCGTAGCGCGAAACGAGATGGGAAGCCGTCTCATAGCAGATCTCCTCCCAGAGCTTGTAGTCGCGCGGCTTTGCGGAGATGATGCGCTTGTTCTTGTAGCGTCCGGCGGGACGTTCCAGCTCTGCCGGAAGAGCCTCCGGGTCGGCTATGCAGGGCGGAATGAAATTGAACGAGAGCAGAATGCCGTAGCCCTTCCCCGTCATGTAGTCAAGGCGTTTGTCAAGGTCGGAGAAATCACAGCGGAGCGTTCCGTCCGCGTCCATCGACACGATGTCTTCGAGCATCGCGTACATCCGAACGGTCCCGGCTGCGCCGTCCGCGCGCGCCGTGTCGAGGATCGCGCGTCCCCAGTCGTCCTCGATGGCGTCGGTGGGATGAAAATGAAAATTGTTCCAGAAATTCTCCCGTACCTTCACGGCGCGGGAAAGATTAGCCTGAATCATAAAGAATGTCCCCCTTTCAGGATCGTACTAAAAGAATTTTACCACATAACAGACAGAATGTAAAGCAACAATCCGAACACGTTTTGACACTTTTTGCAATAAAAACGACCGAACGGGCAGGTCTGTCCGTTCGGTCGGCAAATCCGGTTTATTCCACCACGCGGTGGGCGGTGAGAGGGGCGCGGTGATAGTGAAGGAGCGTCAGCGCGCTTGCGACGACCCAGCCTGCGGGATACGCCAGCGCGACCGGCATGATCATATCCGGGAAGATCCGCGTGACGACGAACAGATACACCTGACGGAACGCCACGAAGGACGCCAGCATGATGATCATCGGCCATTTCGTATCGCCCGCTCCGCGCAGCGCGCCCGCGTAGATCTGGTTGATGCAGCAGAGCACATAGAACGGCGACACCAGACGGAGTAAGTACGCGCCGTGCTCGATGACCATCGGCTCGCTGTTGAAGAACGCGGTCAGTCCCGGCGCGAAGACCATGACCGGGATCATCAGCACGAGGGTGCTGCCGATCGCCATGGTGACCGCCAGCCGCACGCCGGCTTTCGCGCGCTTCGCGTCGTTGACGCCGAGGTTCTGTCCGACGAAGGTCGTCGAAGCGAGCGCAAGCGACTGCATCGGAAGCAGAATGAGCTGGTCGATCTTCGAATAAGCCGTCCAGCCGGACATGAAGTCCTTGCCGAAGTAGTTGATGTAGGACTGCACGAAGACGTTCGAGAAGGACGTGATCGCCATCTGAATTGCGGCGGGAATGCCCACGCCGACGATCTTCGCCAGCATTTTGAAGTCGAGCTTCAGATCGGCGGGCGTTAATTTCACGCAGGCGGTAGTCCGCATGAGGTCGATCAGAACGAGAATAGCGGACAGTCCCTGTGCGATGATCGTCGCGTAGGCCACGCCGCGCACGCCGAGCCGGAAGATCAGCACGAACACAAGGTCAAGGATCGTGTTCGTCACGGCGGAAACGACCAGATAGATGAACGGTTTGGTCGAGTCTCCGACCGCGCGCAGGATGCCGGAGCCCATATTATAGACCATCAGTCCGATGACGCCCGCGAAATAGATGGTCAGATACGCCTTCGATTCGGGGAACACGTCGTCCGGCGTCTTCGTGAAACGAAGCATCATCGGCGCGCCCGCGATGCCGACCACGGTGAAGATCACGCCGAGGATCAGGGTCATGACGATCGAGGTGTGAACGGCGTCGTGAACCTTGTCATAGCGCTTCGCGCCGTAGTTCTGCGAGATGACGACGCCCGCGCCGCTTGCCAGTCCGGAGAAGAAGCCGATCAGCGTGTTGATGATCGAGCCGACCGAGCCGACGGCGGAAAACGCTTCGTTGCTGACATAATTGCCGACGACCCAGGTGTCGACGGTGTTGTAGAGCTGCTGGAAGATATTTCCGAGCAGCAGCGGAAACGCGAACAGAATGAGGTGTTTTGCGATGTTCCCCTCGGTCATGTCGACGTCGGTCTTTTTTCGGAACAGGGTGAATTTTTGCGCAGCAGCAGCCATGGTAAACCCTTTCTGTGGACAAGCCGTATCTTCGCGCCGTGATGAGCGCGGGACCGGAGCGTGACGGTCCGTTTATCCGTAAGGGATATTATAGCACTTTTTGTCGGCAAATGCAACCATATTTCAGGATTTTTTGAAAATAATGCGCCGAAGCGGGATACGCCATAAGAGGCACTGTTTGTTTGTTTTTCTAACATCCGGAATATTTTATAGGTTTTTCCGCAATTTCCTGTATTGTCAAAACGGTTTTCCCGTGATATAATGTAGGTATCAAAAAAAACAATGCGGAGGACAGTTATGGCAGAATTTCTGACGGAACGGCTCACGACAGAGATCGCGGGCGAATATGACGTGATCGTCGTCGGCGGCGGAGCGGCAGGCTCGTGCGCGGCGATCGCGGCGGCGAGAGCCGGCGCGAAAACGCTGGTCATCGACCGGATGATCTATCTCGGCGGGATGTGGACGGGCGGACTCGTCAATCCCTTTTTCGACTATCAGAACAAGCAGGGACTGGTCCGCGAGCTGGTCGACGACCACAAACGGCTCGGCACGTGGGGCGGCTTCTGGAACAAATGCTTCAATTATGAGAACATGAAGCGCCTGCTCGACGAAAAGCTTGCCGACGCGGGCGGAGAATTCCTCGGTCAGACGCAGTTCGCGCGCGCCATCGTCGAGGACGGGCGCATCCGGGGCGTCGTCTGCGAGAACAAGAACGGCAGACAGGCGTTCCTCGGCAAGGTCGTCCTCGACTGCACCGGCGACGCGGACGTGGCGGTCAGCTGCGGTCTGCCGACGCACATGGGACGCGAATCGGACGGAAGCTGTCAGGCGATGACGCTGATGTTCACCATCGGCAATGTCTCCTACCTCCAGCAGAAGGCGAACGAGCTTTTCGACATGGTCGCCGAAGCGAACGCGAAGGAAGACAGCGGCTACCGTCTGCCGTTCGAGCGACCGTTTGTCATTCAGATCCCGAATTCGACGACGGCGGTCGTGCAGCTGACGCATATGCGCGGCTTCAACCCGGTCGACGCGGCGGACCTCACCAAAGCCGCCGCAGAGGGCAGACGGCAGGCGTATGAGGTGGTCGAGTTCATGAAAAAGCGCATCCCGCTGTTCAGGGACATCGAGCTTCTTGAAACCGCGCCGATCCTCGGCGTGCGCGAATCGAGACGGATCGTCGGCGACTATACGATCACCGAGGACGATCTCGCGGCGGGCGCGCATTTCGAGGACGATCTGACGACCGTCACGTTCGGCGTCGACATCCATCAGCCCGACAAAGCGTCGCAGAAGTGCGTCGGCGTGCGTCCCTACGGCATCCCCTACCGTGCGTTGATCCCGAAGGGGATCGAAGGACTGCTGGTCGCCGGACGCTGCATCTCAGGTACGAGCGTCGCCATGGCGTCCTACCGCGTCACCGGCGACTGCGGCGCGATGGGTGAAGCGGCAGGCTGTGCGGCAGCGGAAGCGGCTCTGCGCGGCGTCAGCGTGCGTGACGTCGCCATCGGCGACATCCGGAAACACATCGAGCAGTACGCGAACTGAGCGGTCCCGGCGCGGAGGCTCCCGCCCTGACACAGATTGTGCGGCACAGTCCCGGCGCGGCGCTCCCGGAATCCAAACAATCCCGGGAACGCCCATAAAGGCGGCAGACGCCGTCACTGTCCGGCCAATACCTGACGCACAGAGCTGTGTATCGACCGGTGTCTGACGGCCGCTGTGATACCTGTCAATCGTACCCGGCGTCCCTTTTCCTCCCTTCGGCGGGATGAAATGTCCCTGGCAGGACTTTTTTATCGTCTTTGCTGGAATACATTATCATTTCAGGAAATTATTACTTATTACAAGGAGGACATTCACATGAAACGCATCCGTCTCACTTCCCTTATCTGTCTGACGGCGCTGCTCATCGGCGCGGTTTCCTGCAGGCAGACCGAATCGCCTGTATCTGCCGAAACGCAGCCGGACGAGCCGCAGACGACCACAGCTCCCGAAAAAGGCGATATGCTCTCATCGCGTCAGAGCGTTTCGGACGGTCTGCCGGAGGCCGATTTCGGCGGAAAGCCCTTCACCATCGCCATCAACACCTTCTGTGAAACCGGATTCACCGTTCCTGAGCTGACCGGCGACGTGCTGGACGACGCGGTTTATAACCGCAACAAAACGATTGAAGAACGCTTCAACGTGCAGCTCAACTATGTCTCCGAGCAGTACAATGACACCCTGACCCATGTCCGGAATTCGATCCTCGCCGCGGACGACGCCTTCCAGCTCGTCGCCGAACACGCCATTGTTGCAGGCGGACTGGTCACGGGCGATCTGCTGATGAACTGGTACGAGATCCCGAACATCGACTTCGATCAGCCGTGGTGGTCGCCGTCCAACGAAGCCGATCTGTCGTTTGACGGCGTATCTCTTCTGGCGGTCGGGGATTTCGCGCTGACTGCCATCGGACGCACCTACTGCATGGCGTTTGACAAGATCGCCGCCGAATCCTACGGGATCGGCGATCTGTATCAGACCGTCTATGACGGAAAGTGGACCTTTGATCTTCTCCGTTCGCTTTCCAAAGACGCCTATCAGGATCTCAACCGGAACAACGAACGGGATTATGCGGATTATTACGGCTTCTCCACGTCGGTTGCCAGCAAGATCGGCGTCTGGCTGTGGGCGTTTGACAATCCGATCTTCCGGAAAGGTTCGGACGGTCTGCCGGTCCTCGTGATGAACAGCGAAAAACTCCCGTCGATCCTTGAAAAGCTGATTTCCTTCTGCTGGGACGATGAAAACGTCTACTATGACGTTTCCTATGAACCCAATTCCAACGATAAGCATTATGTCAGCGAAAAGAAGTTCGCCGACAGCACGACGCTGTTCGCCAGCATCATGCTCGAATCGGGCATCCAGTATTTCCGGGATGTCGAGCATGATTACGCCATCCTCCCCTACCCGAAGTGGGACGAGGAGCAGTCGGATTATAAGACCATCGTCGACGGCGGCTTCTCGGCGCTCGCTGTGCCGAAAACCGTGACCGCCCCCGAAATGGTCGGGATCATCACCGAAGCGCTCTGCGCCGAGACGTGGCGGAGCGTCGTCCCGGTCTACTACGAGCTGGCGCTCAAGGAAAAGGGCGCGCGCGACGAGGAATCGAAGGAAATGATCGACTACATCGTCTCGAAGCGCGTCTTCGACTTCGGTTATGTGTTTGATGCATGGAAGGGCTTCGGCTTCACGCTTGAAAAGATGGTCAGGGAGCAGAACCCGAACTTCGCTTCGACCTATGCGTCGAATCTCTCCGCCGCCGAAGCGCACTATCAGTCGGTGATCGACGTTTTCAGAAATTACGGAAAATAAGGTTCCGACACGAAAGTTCAGGGAAAGCCGGATACGGCGGAAAAAACAGATCAATGGATTATCCCGCCGGGAACCCGATCGGCATATCCATAAAGCAAAAATCCCCCGAAAACGGGGGATTTTCTGTTTATTTCACGAGGTCCTGACGGTTGTCACGGGTGACGTCCCAGTTTTTGTTGTAGGCGTTCATCACG
>JAZRXB010000322.1:0-7060 GCA_045600005.1 Eubacteriales bacterium
TGCCCGCCGCGAGGCGGACCGGATAGAGCGCCGCCGCGACGAAGTTCGTGAAGGCGACCTCCACGTCGTTCGTCGTCCCCGGATTCTCCGGGTCCTCGATCTGGTAAATGGCGTTCGTGACGGCCATCTCCGGCTTCGCCGAGCCGAACGCGATGCCCTTCGCCGGACAGAACGTGAGACTGCGGACTTTTCCGTAGACCGCGCCCGCGCCGAGCGCTTTCACCGAGCCGTCCGCCCGCACCTCGGCGAGCAGTCCGTCCGCCGTGCCGGCCAGCGACGAGCCGTTTTCCCATCCGCACCACGCGGTCGGGAACGCTCTCCATGCGCGTCCCGGATAGGACGGCAGCTCCGCTTCGGAGAAACGGGCAAAGTCGGACGGTTCCGTCCGGTCGGTCGAACCCGTCCGAGCGGACGATTCCGCCGTTTCGGACAGATTTGTCCGGTCTGTCGGCAGCTCAGCCGGGTCGGCGGCGCTCAGAACGCCGTCCTTTATCCGAAAGGCGTATTCAACGTCTTTTCCGCACAGGCAGAGCAGCGAGCCGCCGTCCTCCCAGACGAGCTTTCGCACGCCGACGTCCGGGATCGGTCCGTTTTTCGTGCTGACTTCCTTCCAGAGACGGTACGCTTCGACCGAATCCGCCTTAGCAGACGGCGCGTATTCGCCGATGAGCTTCTTCGCTTCGTGCCATTTGTCGCCGAACGGGACGTATTCGGGCGAAGCGGGGAGGTAAACCAGCCGGTCGCGCGTCTGCCCGCCGCGTTCATGGCAGACGGGTCGGAATTTCGCAAGATCAATGGCGATCACATCGGGCGAATGGAAGGAATGGTTGGTCGAGACCGAGAAAAGCCGGTCGCGCTCCTGATCATACAGCAGGCTGACGGTAAAGGTCTGGACCCGTTCGGGCGTGCCGAACAGTCCGAGAAATTCCGGCTCGCCGCCGTGCAGGACGTCCCAGCGGAAGAATCCGGCGGGGACCTTCTCATATTCGTCCTCATTGTCGCGGAAGGACATCACGATATACCACAGAACGCCGTATCTGTCAAAGCACATCGCCGGGATCATCGCGTGCTGCGCGGTGCGGTCCACGTATTCCTTTGCCGGAATGAGCTTGCCCAGTTCGGTGATCTCGCCGGTCCTGACGTCAAAGGCGGACAGCTTGTCGGTGTAGTTGCCGGTGAGGTACATCCGTCCGTCCGGACCGGTCACGCAGGGACCGAGATAGGTGTAGCCCCACGGATGGATCCCCGCCGAACGGTCGCACGGGATGCGCGCGCCGGTGTCCTCCACCCGTTCAAGGTCGGTGTTGTACCGCATGAGGAAGCCCGAACGGGTCGACCAGTAGACGTTTCCGTCCGGTCCGCAGACGACGCGGTAGGTGTGGTACTCGCTGACCTGACCCTTGTCCTCGCATTTGTGCGTTTTGCAGTCGTACCGGTAGAGATGCCCGCGCAGATAGCCGAGCATATAGTAGGCGTCGTCCTTCGCCGACCAGACCGCGCCGTAGATCGACTCGCGCGGCGCGGGAATGCCGAGCTGCGTGACCGTGCCGGTCTTCGGGTCGTATTCCATCAGCTCCGCGCCGGGGTAGCCTTCCCACGGGTCCGAGACGAAGGACGCGGGCAGCCACGCCGGATGTCCGGGCGCTTTGTCGGTCGTATGCGTGACCATCAGAAGCGTGCCGTCCGGCTTTTCGCAGATCGACGTGTGGAATTTGCTGTCGGGGATGGTGCGGTCGGATTTGAGCAGAAAGTCGCGCGTATAGAAGCACTGCTTCGCCACATTCGCGTCGAAGTCGTAGACGTAGAGCTTGGCGTATTCCGAAGCGAACAGCTCGGAGCAGACGCTGAAATAGAGCTTTCCGTCCGAGGCGAGCATCGCGTCCCAGCAGGCGTTATGGCGCGGCTCGTCCGTGAACGTCTGCCGCACGCCGGTCTGATTGATGACGCGGTGATCGTCCGGGTCGTTTCGATGAAGAAGATAGTCTCTGAGCTCTGACATGATCGTTTATCCTCCGTGAAGTCGTAGATTCAGTACAGCATCAGTATAGCACGTCCGCCGTTTCCGGTCAATGCAGGATACGAGCCGATATTTGTAAAAAACGATCATGGAAACGCTTGACATCGGGCGCGGGACGTGATATAATCGAATAGCCGATCGTCCAATGCTTTAAGATGACGAACATTATAATAAAATCCGTTTTTATGTCGGCTTTGCCGACATAAAAACACCTCTAAGGCGAGCCATCGCGCCGATATGGGGAGAGCCGACAAAACAAATTTTGTCGGCTGACAAAACTTTGTTTTGCCGGCGGCGATAAGCGCGAGTACCGATTGTTAAACGAAGTTTTACAATCGACTATTAAACGAAAGGAAAAAGAATGAAAACGATTCGGACTATACTGGAACCGGCGCTCTATGAGCAAATGGCGCGCTGGGCAGACCTTGTCGCCGAGGGCGGGAACGACGCCGTGTTCGACGGCGTGCGGCTGCTTGACGCGCAGATGGTGCGCGGCACGGTCGTGCGCACGGTCATGGAGCTGATCGTCTGGACGGCGAAGCGGCGCGACCCGTCAGAAGCGCACTGGCGCGAGGTCCTCGACAGGATCTTCCGTCTCAACGAGGGACACCGCATCGAGACGTGGGGCAAGCTCTCGATCCTCCGCGGGCTTGCGCTCATGCAAAGCGCGGGCGTTCCGCTCTCGCTTTCGGACGGGACGGTCGAAACGCTGATCGAACAGACCGACGTGAACGATTATTTCGACCGCGAAACGCTCGACGTTCACAGGGGCTATCCGTCGAACTATCTGCTCGTGGCGATGAGCACCATCGGCTACCGCGAACGGCTCGGCTGGGAAAACGGCGGTTACTGCCAAAAGCTCGCCGACCGGATCGTATCGCTCATGCAGAGCGAATCGAAGGACGGCTGGCTCGACGAGCAGCTGCCGGAGGGCAGGTTCGACCGCTACACGTTTGAATCGCTCCTGTCCTTCGTTGACAACTTCACGGCGGCGGGGTACGGGCTGCCGCCCTACATCCTTGACTGCCTGAAACGCGAGGCGGACGTCTGTCTGACCTTTGCAAACAGGCGGGGCGACGGCTTCAACTACGGACGTTCGCTGGCGGTCTACGGCGACACGGTCCCGACGAATCTGCTGGCGTCCGCGCTGGCGCACGGCTGTGCGGAAGACCGGGAGACGGCGCTCGAATACTGCGCGGCGGTCTCCGAAAAGATGCTCGGCTTCTGGTACGTGAAGGAGCGCGGGCTGTTCGACGTCTGGCACGACGGACGCGCGGCGGACGGATACCGGAACTATGCGCGCGTGATGGAGCTGAATCTCGACGCGGCGCATCAGCTTCTGAATATGGAGCGGCAGCTCGAAAAAGCCGGACTTGCCGACACGCCGCTGACCGGAAAGCTTCCGCAGCCCGAAAAATGGACGGCGGACGAGCTGACCTTCCGCGAGGATGAGCGCGGTCCGCGCAGTCTGGTGACGCTTCGGCGCGGCGATCTTCTCGTGATGCTCCCGCTGATCGGTCCGGGCAGCGCGTACAAAAACAGCGCGTATCTGCCGTTCCCGTCGCTCTGCGGCGTGATCGAAGCGCCGCCGGAGTCGGCTCTGCCGTATTTCGTGCCGGAATACCGCGACAGGTTCGACCGGATTTACCGTCCGATGCAGTTCTACGAAAAGATCACGGTCGAGCGCGGCAACGATCTTGCGGTCATCACCGCGAGAGGGAAGCTGGCGGTCTGCCGTGACGATCGTCCGAAAAAGTCGGAGGTCCCGTTCGTCAGCGTCTACCGCTTTGAAGGGAACCGCATCACGGCAACATTCGAGGCTGAAACGGCGGGCGGGGACGTGCAGATGCTTCTCGGCACAAAATCGAACGCCCGCATGGAGCCGTTCGGCTTTGATAAGGTCGGCGCGTTCCCCGCGTTCGGTCAGCACGATGTATGTACGCCGCACGGCGCGATGACCGACGTGCGCTATTGCTTTGGCAGAGCCGGTCAGCCGGTCGGCTATACCATTACCATCTGAATTCACATCCAAACGGAGGGTTTATCATGAACGGATTTATGTACGACGGAGAGTTCTGCATCGGCGCCAACTACTGGGCGTCGCACAATTCCATCAATATGTGGAAGGACTGGAACGCCGAGGCAGTCGAGGAGGACTTTAAGAAGCTGTCCTCTTACGGCGTCAGATACCTCAGAATGTTCCTTGTCTGGCCGGTTTTCCAGCCGCTCAAGGCGATCTGGGCGAATATGCAGCTCTACGAGTACCGTATGGGCGAGGAGGAGCTTCCGCTTCCCGACACCGAAGCCGGTCACGCGGGCGTCAGCGAGGAAGCCTGCGGACACTTCGCCGAGTTCTGTGCGCTCGCCGACAAGTACGGCATCAAGCTGATCGTCGGTCTGCTGACCGGTCACATGAGCTTCCGCTTCTACTGGCCGCCGGCGTTCGAGGGGCGCAATTTCCTGACCGACCCGACGCTGATCAAGTGGGAGATCCGCTTCGTGAAGTATTTCGTCAAACGTTTCCGTGAGGAAAGCTCGATCGTCGCGTGGGACCTCGGCAACGAGTGCAACTGTCTGCGCGGCGGCATCCAGCCCGATCAGTCCTACGTCTGGGTCCACGCGATCAGCTCCGCCATCCGCGAGAGCGATCCGACCCGTCCGGTCGTTTCGGGTCTTGACAGCCCGGCTCTGACCGACCGCGAGCCGTTCAACGTCCGCGACTACACGGAGCTGCTTGACGTCAACACGACGCACCCCTATCAGATCTTCTCCGGCACGGCGGTCGACCCGATCAACACGATGCGCGCCGAGATCGAACCGGCGATCCGCTCGACGATCTATCAGGACCTCGGCGGCAAGCCGTCGTTCATCGAGGAGGTCGGCTCCATCGGCTATAACAACAACAGCGAAAAGACCGAAGCGGAATTCCTTCGCACGATGTACTGGTCGGCATGGGCGCAGAACTGCCACGGACTGTTCTGGTGGTGCGCGTTCGATCAGGGCAGATTCGACTACGCGCCCTACGACTGGAACAACTATGGCAGCGACTACGGCTTATTCCGCGCGGACGGCTCCGCGAAGCCAGTGGCGGACGAGGCGAAAAAGTTCCATGACTTCCTCGCGTCCTACGAATACGCCGATCTTCCGGCTCACACGACCGAAGCGGTCGTTATCCTGCCGCGCGAGCTGCAAAACCCGCTCAAGGTCATCGACCCGACATACATCCTTGCCAAGCAGGCGAACCTTGACGTCCGTTTCGCACACGCCGAGGACAAGCTGCCCGACGCGAAGCTCTACATCCTGCCGAGCGTCTATTCGAGCAAGCCGATGTTCTTACACCGTCTGAACGAGCTGCTCGACAGGGTGAGAGAGGGCGCGTCGCTCTACTTCTCGCTCGGAGACACGCTGTTCCGCCGCATCCCGGAGCTGACCGGTCTGACCATCGCGTCGCGCGAACGCGGCTTTAATGAAACGATCACGCTCGGCAGCCACACGTTCACCCTCGGCTCGACCTATCGCTACAACATCGAATCGGTCGCCGACACCTGCGAGGTGCTGGCAAGAGGCGGCGACGGCCGTCCGGTCTATGTCTGCAACCGTTACGGCAAGGGGAAGATCTACTTCCTCACCTTCCCGCTCGAAGTGCTGATCAGCGACCGTCCCGGCATCTTCAAGAGCGAGAACTGCACGCCGTACTATGAGTTCTACAAGGCGTTCGCGGGCGACGCGGACGAGCGCGTCAGCGTCGGCGGCAATCCCTGTGTGCTGACGACCGAGCATATCGTCGGCGAAAACCGCCGCATCATCGTCGCGGTCAACTACGCCGACAGCGATAAGGAAGCAAAGCTCACGCTGCGCGGCGGCTGGAAGCTCGATAAGATCGTCCGCGGCGCGAAGGATGCGGACGGCGCGCTCATCGTTGGCGCGAACGACGCGGCTGTACTGGAGATCGTAAAATAATGGTATTTCTGTGTAAAAGAAACCGCGTCGCGCGGACCTATCTCGGCGGCAGACGCATCGACGCCCTGCGCGGCGACGAGCCGAAGGACGGCTTTCAGCCGGAGGAATGGGTCGCGTCCGTGACATACGCGCACAACGCGGGCAGCACCGACCCGAACGAAGGACTGTCGGTCTGCGGTGAGCGGACGCTTCTTGATCTGCTTTCGGAAAATCCCTCGATGCTCGGACGGCACGAAAAGCTGCCGATCCTCTTAAAGCTGCTCGACGCTTCGGAGCGGCTGGTCATCCAGGTCCACCCGACCGTGCCGTTTGCGAAGGAAAACTGGCATTCGGAGTTCGGCAAGGCGGAATGCTGGTACATCATTTCGGCGGACGAGGACGCCTGCGTGTATCTCGGGTTCAAGGAGGGCGTGACGCGCGAGGCGTGGGAGCGCTGCTTTGAGACGCAGGACGTGCCGACGATGCTGTCGATGCTGCACCGCATCCCGCTTGATGAGGGAGATATCTGGTATGTGGACGGCGGCGTGCCGCACGCGATCGGCGGCGGCTGTCTGATGGCGGAGCTGCAGGAGCCGACCGATCTGATGGTCGTGCCCGAAAAGGTCACGCCGAGCGGACGGGTCATCGCCGAGCAGCGTCTGCACGGCGGTCTGGGCTTTGAGAAGATGTTCGACTGCTTCGTTTACCGCGGCTATTCGTTCGACGAGCTGAAAGCGAAGTTCCACCGTCATGCCGAGCCGGAGGTCAACCGCGCCGCGCACGTCATCGACCGGTCCTTGACCGACAAATTCCGCATGGACGAATACCTCGTCAGCGGCTCTGCCGAACGGGAAGCGTCGGGCGAGCCGGGCGTGGCGGTCGTCATCGGCGGCAGAGGAACGATCACGGACAGGGACGGCACGGTCGCGGTCCGCGCGGGAGACGGGCTGTTCCTGCCCGCCGACTGCGGCGCGCTCCGCTTTGACGGCGAATTCCGGATCCTGATCGCCGAGCCGTAAACAGAACAGAAAGGCGCACCGGGTTCCCTGCGGGAACCGGGGGGCGGGGGTTTCAATTTTGCGGGTAAACAGTCCGACAGAAAGG
>JAZRXB010000323.1:0-22749 GCA_045600005.1 Eubacteriales bacterium
GGCCTCCGACTTGTGATTACTTTGAAAAAACCTATGAGCTGGCAGTCGGTCTGATCAAAAAGGGTCTGGCCTATGTCTGCGAGCTGACGCCGGAGCAGTTCCGGGAATATCGTGGCGATACCAGCAATCCTGCCGTAAGCCCCTACCGGGATCGGCCCATAGAGGAAAATCTGGAGCTCTTTGAGCGCATGAAGAACGGCGAGTTCCCCAACGGCTCCCACACCCTCCGCGCGAAGATCGATATGTCCTCCCCGAACATCAACATGCGCGATCCGGCCATCTACCGCATCCTCCATATCCCCCACCATCAGACGGGTGACAAGTGGTGCATCTACCCGATGTACGATTTCGCCCACCCCATCCAGGATGCGCTGGAGGGCGTGACCCACAGCCTCTGCTCGCTGGAGTATGAGATCCACCGTCCGCTCTACAACTGGGTCGTTGAACACGTCTCGGTCCCGCATCATCCGCGCCAGATCGAATTCGCCCGTCTGAACATCACCAACACCGTGCTGTCCAAGCGTTTCCTGCGCTCGATGGTCGAGGGCGGACAGGTCGACGGCTGGGACGACCCCCGTATGCCCACCCTCTGCGGTCTGCGCAGACGCGGCTACACCGGCTCGTCCATCCTTGACTTCTGCTCGCGCATCGGCGTCGCCAAGTCGGATTCGCTCGTCGACATCCGTCTGCTCGAAGCCTGCATCCGCGACGAGCTGAACGAGACCGCTCCCCGCCGCACCGCCGTCTTAAAGCCGATCAAGATCATCGTTGACAACTATCCGGCAGACAAGACCGAGACCTTCGAGCTGCCGAACCATCCGCAGCATCCCGAAATGGGGACCCGTTCCGTCACATTCTCCCGTGAGCTGTACATCGACGCAGAAGACTTTGCCGAGGTCCCGCCTCCCAAGTTCTTCCGCTTAAAGCCCGACGGAGAGGTCCGTCTGATGGGCGCGTATATCGTAAAGTGCGGCGAGATCGTCAAGAACGAAGACGGCAGCGTGAAGGAGATCCATTGCACCGCCGACCTTGAGACCGGCAACGGCAATCCCGCCGACGGACGCAAGATCAAGGGCACCATCCACTGGCTGTCCGCCGCTGACTGCGTGGACGCCGACGTCATGCTCTACGACAATCTGCTCACGCTCGAAGACCCGTCCAAGCTCCCGGAGGGCAAGGTCTTCGCCGACTACCTGAACCCCGATTCCGCCGTCCGTCTGACCGGCTGCAAGCTCGAACCGTCGCTCGCCGACGCGAAGCCCGGCGACCGCTTCCAGTTCGTGCGTACCGGCTACTTCTGCCGCGACACGAAGAACCCCGGCGTCTTCAACCGCATCGTCACCCTCAAGGACGGCTACAAGCCCGCGAAATAAACGTTTCCGGTCGGCTCCGGACCGACAGCGCGCCGGGACCCGGACGTTCATGAGCCGGGACCGACCGGTCCCGGCAGTCCCCTTCTCCGGAATAACGCCAGCCCTCAGGCAAGCCGATCGGTTTCCTGCACCCGGGAAAGCCGCGAAACGCATACGCATTTTATAATAAATAGACTGAAAATAAAATCAGATAAGGAGCCGCCATGAAAAAACTTCTCTCGGCACTTCTTGCCGCCGTTCTCCTGACAGCCCCCTGCGCATCCGGCGTTTCCGCAGCCGGAGAATATCCGTCCGCCTTCTGGTCCGTCAACGACGCCTACTCCGCCGCAATGGACAGCGGAGACGACGAAGGGATCGCCTACTATGCCCGTCAGACCGTCCCGCTGTTCGACGGAAGATGGGACGACATCGCCGTCGATATCCTGTCGAGCCGCTGGTACGAGATGGCGCGCGCGCTCGAACGTCTCGGACGCTACGATGAAGCCGCCGACGCCTATCTCGCGTCGATCCCCTACAACGAGATCAAAGGCTACACCGACTGCGTGATCTACGCCGAGCGCAAGATCGCCGCGTTCCGCAGCCAGCTCGACGTCTATCAGAAATTCGACGGGACCGTCCTCGACTACAACGCGATCAACGAGCCGGATATGGGCGTTCTGTTCGGTCTGCCGAACGATTCGTCCACCGCTTCGACCGTGACCGACACCTCCGCCGTCCTTATTTATCAGAGCTACGGAGACGACCTGCTTCCCTTCAACACCACCGAGGCCAAAAAAGCCGCCAAAGCCGGCAAAGCCATCGAATACGCGCTGAATCTGCCCGGCGAAGGCTCTCAGCTCGCCGACGTCATCAAAAACGCGAAGAAAAACATTCTCCCGATCATTCAGATGCTGGCTAAGCTCGACACGCCCGTCTTCTTCCGCTTCGCGGCGGAAATGGACGTCTGGGTCGACCCGGCAGACCCGGCGCAGTACATCGAAGCCTTCCGCACCGTGTCGAAGCTCGTTCATGACAACTCCGACAACATCGCGGTCGTCTGGAGCCCGAACTGCGTCACCGGTCCGTATGTCAACGTCCACGATTACTATCCCGGCGACGCATACGTCGACTGGGTGGGCGTTTCGCTTTACTTAAACCGTTATTTCCGAAACGGCGAGCTTCCCGCCGATGAGGAATCCTTCCATGCGCACGTCTTTTTTGCGGAGGACGCCGCCAATCCGGTCGTCATCCTGAAGGATTTTGTCGATACCTACGGAGACCGCAAGCCGATCATGATCTCCGAGTCGGGCGCGTCGCACACCATCCGCGACCGCAAGCCGTCCGATTACACCTCCTGGGCAGCCGAGCATCTGCGCATGATCTACGGATATCTTCCGATGGTCTATCCGCAGGTCAAGGCGATCTATCACTTCGATAAGGTCATGCCGGACGAATACGCGGACTTCGCTCTGTCCGACAACAGGACGCTCAAACAGGTCTACCGCGACGTCACGCGCTCCGACATGCTCATCCATTCCGCGGCGGATCAGAGCGCGGGCTGCGCTTACCGGAAGATCGACTACATGGCGGACGCGCCGCTCGGCGAGACCGAATTCGCCGTCTACGCCAACTACTTCGGCGAATACAGCCTTACCGTCACCTATGCCCTCGACGGCGTAAACATCGGCTCGACGAGCGAGCTTCCCTACCGTATGCCGGTCGACCTCTCCCGCTTCGGCGGCGGCCTCCACACGCTGTCCGTCACCGTCCGCGCGTCGGACGGCAGACTGCTCGGCTCATCCGACCGTCTGATCAATGTGACCGACCCTTATGAAGGTCTGATCACAAACGGATCTCTGACGCTTCCGCGCCGCGTCAGCCAGACGCAGCTCGCCATGATCAGACAGATCGCCGAGAAAAACGGCGCGTCGTTTGAATCCGGCTCCGGGACCGTCACGATCGTGATCCCGTCTGACAAGGGCGGACGCATCCGCGAGACCTCCGTTTTCCCCTTCTGAACAGCAATCGACTATCCACATTCTGTTAAAGGAGATCATTCATATGTCCTACAAGCTCAATACCAACTGCGTACAGGCAGGCTATACCCCGAAGAACGGCGAGCCGCGCGTTCTTCCCATCGTTCAGTCCACCACCTTCAAATACGAGTCGAGCGAGCAGATGGGCCGTCTGTTCGACCTGTCCGAGAACGGTTATTTCTACACCCGTCTTGCCAACCCGACCTCCGACGCCGTTGCCGCGAAGATCTGCGCGCTTGAAGGCGGCGCAGCCGCCATGCTGACCTCCTCCGGTCAGGCGGCGACCTTCTTCTCACTGTTCAATATCCTCGGCGCGGGCGATCACATCGTCGCCTCCTCCGCCATCTACGGCGGCAGCTTCAACCTCATCGCCGTCACGATGAAGCGCATGGGCGTCGAAGCGACCTTCCTGCACCCCGACGTCTCCGAGGACGAGCTGAACGCGGCGTTCATGCCGAACACGAAGGCTGTCTTCGCCGAAACGCTCGCCAATCCGTCCCTCGTCGTCCTCGACATCGAAAAGTTCGCGCGCGCCGCTCATGGTCACGGCGTTCCGCTGATCGTCGACAACACCTTCCCGACGCCGGTCAACTGCCATCCGTTCGAGTTCGGCGCGGATATCGTCACCCATTCGACCACCAAGTACATGGACGGTCACGCCACCTCGGTCGGCGGCGCGATCATCGACAGCGGCAGCTTCGACTGGATGGCATACGCCGACAAGTATCCGGGTCTCTGCACGCCCGACGATTCCTACCACGGCGTCACCTATGCGAAGGACTTCGGCAAAGCCGGCTACATCACGAAATGCACCGCTCAGCTCATGCGCGACCTCGGCTCGATCCCGTCTCCGCAGAACTCCTTCTATCTGAACCTCGGTCTCGAAACGCTTCCGCTTCGCGTGGAGCGCCACTGCTCGAACGCCATGACCGTCGCAAAGTATCTCGAATCCAGCGACAAGGTATCGTGGGTCAACTATCCGGGACTTCCCTCGAACAAATACTACGGGCTTGCCAAGAAGTATATGCCGCACGGCACGTCGGGCGTCATCTCCTTCGGTGTCAAGGGTACGCGCGAGGACGCGACCCGCTTCATGGACAGCCTGAAGCTCGGCGCGATCGTCACGCACGTCGCGGACGCGCGCACCTGCCTGCTCCATCCCGCCAGCACGACGCACCGTCAGATGACCGACGAACAGCTGCTTGAAGCCGGCGTCACGCCCGACCTCATCCGTCT
The DNA here is from genome assembly GCA_045600005.1 of Eubacteriales bacterium. Classification (GTDB taxonomy): domain Bacteria; phylum Bacillota; class Clostridia; order Oscillospirales; family CAG-272; genus Flemingiibacterium. The sequence continues at coordinate 4,625 of JAZRXB010000323.1, forward strand.
CTCGGTCGGCATCGAGGACGTGAGCGACATCATCGACGACATCGAACAGGCTCTCGCAAAGCTCTGATAAGACCCCTGCGGAAGGGAATCCTCCCTTCCGCTTTTTTGTCTGTTCAGATCACGCGGACAAATCGAAATATTCAGGCAAATTTGGCATAAAATTTACAATTACTCATAGCTTTTCTCCGAAATATAATATATAATAATATTATGTATGCCCGGCGCACCGGGCAGGAACCCCAAGCGGTTCAGAATCCATCCCCCAAACGGAGATATCATCATGAAACTTTTAGATAAAATCATCGGAACTTACAGTCAGCGTCAGGTCAAGAAGCTCCTTCCGATCGTCGATAAGATCGAAGCGCTCGCCCCGGCCTATCAGGCGATGAGCGACGATGAGCTGCGCGGCATGACCGAAAAGCTCAAGGCGCGTCTGCGCGGTCTCGAAACGCTCGACGACATTCTGCCCGACGCCTTTGCCACCGTCCGCGAAGCCGCAGACCGCGTTATCGGCAAACGTCCCTTCCGCGTCCAGCTCATCGGCGGCATCATCCTGCATCAGGGTCGGATCGCCGAGATGAAGACCGGCGAGGGCAAGACGCTCGTCGCCACCCTTCCCGCTTACCTGAACGCGCTCAAGGGAGAGGGCGTTCACGTCGTCACCGTCAACGAATACCTTGCCAAGCGCGACAGCGAGGAAATGGGCAAAGTCTACGGCTTCCTCGGTCTCACGACCGGTCTGATCGTTCACGACCAGTCCAAGGAAGCCAAGCAGCGCGCCTACAACGCCGACATTACCTACGGTACGAACAACGAGTTCGGCTTCGACTACCTGCGCGACAACATGGTCAATTACAAGGAGCAGCTCGTCCAGCGCGGACACGCCTTCGCCATCGTCGACGAGGTGGACTCCATCCTCATCGACGAAGCCCGCACGCCTCTGATCATTTCCGGCGCCGGCGCGAAGTCCACCGACCTCTACGACCGCGCGGACAAATTCGTCCGCACGCTGCGGAAGTTCGTCATCAAGGAGCTTGACGACAAGGAACTGAACGAGGATATCGACGCCGACTATATCGTCGACGAAAAGGCGAAAAACGTCACCCTCACGCCGAACGGCATCAAGAAAGCCGAAGCGTTCTTCGAGCTTGACAACCTCTCCGACCCCGCCAACTCCACCATTTCCCATCACATCAATCAGGCGATCAAGGCGCACGGCTCCATGCAGCTCGACGTCAACTACATCGTCCGGGACGGCGAAGTGCTGATCGTCGACGAATTCACCGGCCGCGTCATGCCCGGACGCCGCTACTCCGACGGTCTGCATCAGGCCATCGAAGCAAAGGAGCGCGTCGATATCCAGAAGGAGACCAAGACGCTCGCCACCATCACGTTCCAGAACTTCTTCCGTCTCTACAAAAAGCTCTCCGGCATGACCGGTACGGCTCTGACCGAGGAAATGGAATTCCGCGAGATCTACTCGCTCGACGTCGTGGAAGTTCCCACCAACAGACCGATGATCCGCAAGGATCACAGCGACGTCGTTTACAAATCGGTCGCGGGCAAGTACAACGCCATCGTGAAGCAGATCGAGGAGTGCCATGCCAAGGGTCAGCCGGTGCTGGTCGGCACGGTCTCCATCGAGAAATCCGAGGAGCTTTCCAAGAAGCTCAAGCAGCACGGCATCCCGCACACCGTCCTAAACGCCAAGTATCACGAACGCGAGGCGGAGATCGTCGCACAGGCGGGCAAGTTCGGCAGCGTCACCATTTCCACCAACATGGCGGGACGCGGAACCGATATCATGCTCGGCGGCAACGCGGAATTCCTCGCCAAGAACGACCTGCGAAAGGAAGGCTACGACGAGGCGGTCATCGCGCTTGCGACCGGTATGTCGTCCGACGTGGACGAGATCGTTCTCGAAGCCCGCGAAAAATACAAGACCGCATATGAAAAGCACAAGGAGGAGATCGCTCCCGAAGCCGACAAGGTGCGCGAAGCGGGCGGTCTGTTCATCCTCGGCACCGAACGCCACGAGAGCCGCCGTATCGACAACCAGCTGCGCGGCCGTTCCGGACGTCAGGGCGACCCCGGCGAATCCCGTTTCTTCCTGTCTCTCGAAGACGACCTCATGCGTCTGTTCGGCAGCGAGCGCGTGATCGGCGCGGTCGAAAGGCTCGGTCTCGAGGAAGATCAGCCCATCGACGCCGCCATCCTCTCCAACGCCATCGAAACGGCGCAGAAACGTCTGGAGGACACCAACTTCCAGCGCAGAAAGAACGTCCTCAACTACGATGACGTGATGAACCAGCAGAGAAACATCATCTACAAGCAGCGCCGCGACGTGCTGGACGGACTCGACATCAGCGCGACCGTCCGCAAGATGGTCCCGGACACCATCGACGCGACGGTCGACCGCCACACCGTTTCCGACGTTCCCGCCGAATGGAATCTCGACGGTCTGCGCAATTACTTCTTCGGTCTGCTCTGCCGCGAGGATGATTTCAAGTATTCCGACGAAGAGCTGGCAAAGCTGAACCGCGACGAGCTGAAAAAGCTGCTGCACGACCGCGCCGACGAGCTTTACAGCTCGAAGGAGGACGCCTTCGGCGAGCAGATGCGCGAGATCGAGCGCGTCGTCCTGCTCCGCGCCGTCGACACCAACTGGATGAATCACATCGACGCGATGGACGACCTGCGCGGCTCCATCGGTCTTCAGGCGTATGCACAGCGCAATCCGATCAGCGAATACCGTCTGGTCGGCGCCGATATGTTCGACGACATGGTCGAGCAGATCCGCGAGGACACCATGCGCATGATCCTCTCGATCATGCCGCGTCCGGTCGAGGAGATCAAGCGCGAGGAGGTCGCCAGAGCGACGTCCGAAGGCTTCTCCGGCGGTGCAGGCACGCCTGTCCGCACCGGTTCCGCCGCTTCGACCGGCGTTGTCAACGCCACCGGTTCTCCCGCAAAGAGCAGCAAGGTCGGACGCAACGATCCCTGCCCGTGCGGAAGCGGTCTCAAGTACAAGAAGTGCTGCGGACGCGGCACGACCGACGCGGAATGATCCGCATCCGCGAAGGGGACGGGCTGCCGTCCTCTTCGCGGGATCCATACCCGCCATATCGTTCCGAACAATTCTTTTCCGCAGAATCCGACCCGTTTCCGTCGTCCGTTTTGCGGAAATCTTTTTGAAAGCCCCTGCATGATCCCGAACCGGCCGGTCCGTTCCATTCCGGGGTTTTTCAGAAATCCTTCCTGTTCGGCACTCAGACTTTACAGGTACTTGCATATGGGCTTCGGCTATCTTTTTCTCGGTTTCCTGTTTTTCATGAGCTTTCCGCTGTACGGTGTGGATATCCTGCCGGACGTGATAGGATGGCTCATCATGGGCAAGGCGTTAAAAACGCTGACGCACTACTGCCCCGGCAACCGTCACTTTGAACGCGCGGGCTATTCGCTCTTAGCCGGTCTGGTGCTTTCGGTCTTCGTACTCGGCTGCCAGCTCGCGGAGCTCGGCGGCGTGGTGAGCGAAACGCTCGACCGCTTTTTCGTCACGCCGATCCTGATCCTGTACAGCATCGCCATCGGCGTGCATCAGGTCTTCCTGCTGCTCGGCATCCATCAGCTCTCGCTCGAAGTGGAGCTTGACAAGCTGGCGCGCAGAGCGGTGCGGATGCTTTCGCTGACCGCCGTCTATTACCTTCTTCAGTTTCTGACGCAGCTCGGACTTTTCGCAAAGATCGCGGACCTGACCGCCTCGCCTCAGATGGTGCTCAGCACGATCAACGCCGTCGTCTATTTTCTCGGCGTTCTGTGGCTGCTCCTCATCGCGGCGCTGTACTTCACCTGTTATATGAGGATCTGTCTGGAAGGCGACGAGGATATGCCCTACCGCGAGGATTTCTACGACAGAACGAAGAAAAAAATCGAAAGCAAGAAAAAGAAATAAACGTCCGGACAGAAGAGGGAACGCCTGACAGATCCCGTTCACCCTCCCTCAAAGGAAAGGCATGGTCGCTTCATGAAATCAAACGCCTCAAGCGCTGACAGAACGCTTGTCCGCAAAGCCGGCATCGGTTCGCTGATCGCGGCGGCGGTCTTTCTGTTCAATCCCTGCATCAATATCGTCGATCTTCTCCCTGATTTCTTCGGTTATCTTCTATTATTAAAAGCGCTCACGGCGTGGGCGGATCTCTGCCCGGCGCTGACCGACGCGCTCGCCCTTCTGTCGAAGCTGCGCTGGCTGACGCTGCTCAAAATGTTCATGATGCTGCTCGTGCCGCTGGTGGACGACAACTGGGTGCTGGTCTTCACGTTCAGCTTCGCCGTGGTCGAGCTGATCCTGCTGATCCCCGCCATCGGGAAGCTGTTCGACGGTGCGGACTTCCTCAGTATGCGCTTCAACGGACGCGCCGTTCTGATGAACGTGAAAAACATCCGTCAGCTCACGCTGATCTTCACCGTTCTGAAACGGGTCTGCAACGTCCTGCCGGAATTTGGCTCGCTCTCCTCGTTTGAGTATTCCGGCTATGTCACCGGCGGCGTTCAGATCGACTACGGAAGCTACAAAAACGCTTACGTCATGATCGGCTTCATCATCACGCTGCTGGTCGGCATTCTGTGGCTGGTCAACATCATTCCCTATTTCAGCCGCATCGGACGCGAGACCGCTTTTCTGGAGCGCTTCGACGCCGCTTATCGGAACGAGGTCGCCGTCAATACCGGGCTGTTCATCCGCCGCGGACTGCGCACGGTCATCACGCTCCTGATCGCCGCGTTCGCCTTTCTCCCCAACCTGTGGATGGACGAGTTCAACGTCATCCCCACCTTTGTCGGAGCCGCATTCCTGCTCACGGCAGTCGTCCGGTTCAGAAAGCTGCCCCATGCGGAGGTTTCACGCGCCTTCTTTATCGGTTCGATCGTGTTCGCCGCCGTATCGGCGACCGCCTTCTTCGTTTCGGTCTGGTTCACGACGAGCTATGGGCTCAACCGGGTCCCTTATGATTTCAACGCCTATACGCTGTATCAGGTCACGCTGATCCTCGCAGTCGCGGAAGCCGCCGCGATGGGCTTCTGCTATTTCTGCCTTTACCGCGCGCTGACGGCGCTCGTGAAGACCGAATTTGCTCCGGCTAAGACGGCCACCGACCGCCGGATGCTCGACATCGCCCAAACGCAGACAAAAGAAAACCTCCGCCGCTTCACTGCCGGCGCGGTCGGATTCGTCATCGTTTTCATCCTGAATCTCGTCATGAGTCTCACCCGTCTGACCATGCCCGCGGCGGCATGGATCGTTCCCTTCCTCGCTTCTCTCATCTGGATCGTTTACATGATCAGTACGCTGAATCAGTTCTACGACCAGATCGAATATAAATACTTATAAGTATTGGGAGGTACCTATGAAAGAACTTATCACGCAGCTCGCCGACCCGTCGAGCGAGTACCGCGGACACCCGTTCTGGTCGTGGAATGACAAGCTCACGCCCGAACAGCTTCGCTGGGAGATCCGTGAAATGAAGCGCGTCGGTCTGGGCGGCTACTTTATGCACGCACGCGGCGGACTGATCACCGAATACCTGTCCGACGACTGGTTCGACTGCATCGAAGCCTGCGTCGACGAAGGCAAAAAGCTCGGCATGGAGTCGTGGAGCTACGACGAAAACGGCTGGCCGAGCGGATTCGGCGGCGGCATCGTCTCCGGTATGGGCGATCATTACCATGTCCGCTGGCTGGTCTGCGCACCCATGACCGATACCATGCCGGAAGGCACGCTGCTCGGTCTTTACGCCGTCACCGGTCAGACGGTCCGCTTCGCCGGTCTCGACGCCGACGCGGCGAAGGCTTCTCTTGCCGACGGTGAAACGCTCTATTATGTCACGCATGAAAAGAACGCCGACTACGTCGATATCCTGAACCCGGCGGTCGTCAAGGCCTTCCTTGACTGCACCTACGAAAAATACGCCGAAAAGCTCGGCGCAGACTTCGGCGGCGCATCCATGCCCGGTTTCTTCACGGACGAGCCGCAGTTCGCACGCTGCAAGATCCCGTGGTCCTACATCATGCCGGAGGAATTTGAAAAGACCAACGGCTACGACCTGACCGCAAAGCTCCCGCTCCTGTTCCTCGAACGCGAAGGGTACGAAAAGTTCCGCTTCGACTTCTGGCGCGTCGTCAGCCGTCTCTACACCGAATCCTTCGGCAAGCAGATCTTCGACTGGTGCGATAAGCACAACTGTAAGTTCACCGGTCACGCGATGATGGAGGACAACCTCTACACGCAGATGGCCTGCACCGCCGGCGTCATGCCGCTCTACGAATATATGCACGTGCCGGGCATGGACTGGCTCGGACGGCATATCGGCAATCCGCTGATCCCGAAGCAGGTCGGCTCGGCGGCGCGTCAGCTCGGCAAGAAGCTCACGCTCTCCGAGACCTTCGCGCTCTGCGGCTGGGACGTCAGCTTCGAGGAACTGAAATGGATCGCGGAATGGCAGTACGTCAACGGCATCAACCTGATGTGCCAGCATCTGGAGGGCTATTCCATCCGCGGACTGCGCAAGCGCGACTATCCGCCGTCCATGTTCTATCAGTCCCCGTGGTGGGATGATTACAAGAGCTTCAACGACTATTTCGCCCGCCTCGGCAAGCTGTTCGCCGATTCGGACGAAGAGGTCGACGTTCTGCTCCTGCACCCGCTTCATACCGCTTACATCGCTTACAACGGCGGCAACTGCCCCGCCGTCCAGAAATACGACCGTGCGCTCGATCAGGCGCTCCGTCTGCTGTCCGGAAACCACATCGGCTACCATCTCGGCGACGAAAAGCTCCTCGCGGGTCACGGCTCGGTCGACGGAACGGCGTTCAAGGTCGGGCTCTGCTCGTATCACACCGTCCTTCTCCCGTCGATGCTCTCGCTCGACGCAAAGACCTTCGCGCTGCTGAAGGAATTCGCGGCGAACGGCGGCAGGATCTTCGCGCTGGGCGAAAAGCCGGTCCTTGTGGACGGCGAAGCGAACGATGAGCTTGTCTCCTTCATGCAGACGATCGAAGCGCTTCCCGTCGGCGACGAGGAGCTGATCACCGCTTCCTTAACGAAGCTCGGTCTCAAGAAGCTGACCGTCTCCGACAGAAACGGCGAGATCGCCTGCATCCACTGCCGCGTCAGCCGTCTGCCCGACGGAAGCAGGGCATATTTCTTCGCAAATCAGGACCGCGAACACGCCTACGACGCGAAGATCGTCCTTGACAGCGCGGATGATACGGTCGAGCTTTCGCTCACCGACCTGAACGTCACGGGTACCGACGCGATCACGTCGAACGGCAGGACCGTTCTGTACGTACACTTCGAACCGATGCAGTCTCATCTGTTCCTCGCCGGAAACGATCTGCCGGACGTCACGCTGAAAAAGAAGCCCGCCTTCATCGTCCCGCTCTCCCACGACTGGGTCTGCACCGCCGGCGACGACAACACGCTGACGCTCGACACCTGCCAGTACATCCTCGGCGAGGGAGACACCTACTCCGAGCCGCGCAACATCCTCGACATCATGGAGATCCTGCTCGGTCAGAGAGCGAACGATAAGATCAAGCTCCGCTTCGCCTTCACCATCGACGAAAAGGCGCGCATCAATCTGATGAAGAACTTCCGCCTCGTCTCTGAGCTGACCGACGAGTTCGTCATCACGGTCAACGGTCATCCGCTGACCTACGACGGCAAGTCGTGGTGGAAGGACAAATCCTTCAAAGCCTACGACATCAAGCCGTATCTCGTCCCCGGCGTCAACGAGATCATCGTCGACGGCTCGTTCTTCCAGCGCAAGAAGGTCTACGAGGTTCTGTTCGGCAGGAACGTCCTCGAAACCGAGCGCAACAAGCTGACCTACGACACCGAGCTTGAAAGCCTGTATCTGGTCGGCGACTTCGGCGTAAGGTCCGAATCGGGCTACACCGAGGGCGCGCGCCGTGCGCTCTTCACCGACGGCGGCTTCACGATCACCGACCGTCCGCTGCTCTTTGTCGGCGGCGACATCGTGACGCAGGGCTACCCCTTCTTCGCCGGACGCATCTTCCTGACGCAGGATGTGAAGATCCGCAGATCGTGGGGCAAGCGTCTCGCCGTGAAGATCGCCAAGCCCTATGCCGCGCTCGCCAAGGTCTATGTCAACGGTCAGTTCGTCAAAACGCTGCTCTGGTCGGATTATGAAGCCGACGTCTCGAAGTTCGTCGAGCCGGGCGAGACCGCTCAGATCACGCTGGAGCTTGTGATCGGCAACCGCAATCTGCTCGGACCGCATCACAACCCGCAGGGCGAAAGCTACGGCGTCAGCCCGTCCAGCTTCGCGCCGCACGGCAACTACACGCCCTCCGGCTGGAGAGAGCGCTACTGCTTCGTCAAAGCCGGCATCGGCGAATAAATCCCCTGCCCTGCAAGGCTATCCCAATGCCCTTGTAGGGCAAAGCCCTGCAAGGCTCTATCCCAATGCCCTTGTTGGGCAAAGCCCTACAAGGCTATCCCAATGCCCTTGTAGGGCAAAGCCCTACAAGGCTATACAGGGCTGACGCGGAACCGCGTCAGCCCTGTCCCTTAATAGGTGATATTCCGGTCAAGCCCGTGAATGAAGCCGTTCGAGTCGGCGGAGCAGACGTCTCCGCCGATCACACGGTGCTTCCAGACAAGCAGACTCGCCAGCACCTCGCCGTCGTAGTCGGGGTAATTGGTGATCCGATAGGTGTACCGCATCACCGATTTCCGGTGGAACTTCGTCAGATCGAAGCCCTGCCGGTGCTGCAGCTCGTTGTAGCTCTGGTACACGCGGTCAAAATCCGCCGGGATCGTCACCTCCGCTTCCTCGACCGGCGTCGGGTCTACCTCCCAGCCGAAACCGCGCAGGAACGCGATCCGGTCGTCCGCCGTCTTCACCTTGTCGAACCGCACGCTCTCGACCGTTTCCAGCACCCCTTCCGACAAGACCGGCTCAGCGGTCGGGATCATCACCAGCAGCGTCACCAGCGCGGCGACCGCCAGCGTCGTGACGCCGAAAAATTTGATCGTACTCGCTCTGAGGGAATAAACAAACATTGCCAAGTCCTCCTGTTCTGATTCTGTCTGATTATACGGTCTGACCCGGATAATTAGAACCGTTCGGAGGAAATGGCAGGGAAAGGAATCCCATGCTTAACGAAATCCGTAAAATCGCCGCGTCCTGCTCCTGCGGCAGAAAACACGGTCTTCTGACCGACACCGTGCAGATCGGCAGGGGAGCCGCAGATGCGCTCGCCGCCTATGTGAAAAAGCGCGGCTTCTCTGCCGTGCTGATCGTCTGCGACGACAACACCGCTCCCTATGCCGCACGGCTCGCGTCCCTTCTGTCAAATGCGTCGACGCTTACGCTTCCCGGCGATTCCCATGCCGACGAAAAGGGCGTGAAGCCGCTCTGCGGTCGTCTGGAAGCAAAGCCGTCCGCCGATCTGCTGATCGCGGTCGGCTCCGGCTCGCTGCACGACATCACCCGTTACAGCGCCGACCGGTTCGATCTGCCCTTTATCGCCTGCCCGACCGCCGCCAGCGTGGACGGCTTCGTTTCGTCGGTCGCCGCGATGACATGGGGCGGACAGAAGCTCTCGTCTCCCGCCAGAGCGCCGATCGCGCTGTTTGCGGACGAGAGCTTCTACTGCGGCGCGCCTGCCCGTCTCACCGCGTCCGGCGCGGGCGATATCCTCGGCAAATACATCAGTCTGCTCGACTGGAAAGCCGCGCACATCCTGACCGATGAAGCGATCTGCCCGGAGATCGTCGGACTGGTCGAACGCGCGCTGACCAAAATGGAAGCCCTGCTCGAAGCCATCGCGTCGGGAATGATGAAAGCCGATTCGCCCGAATATGTGACGCTCGTGATGGAATGTCTCGTTCTGTCCGGACTCGCCATGCAGCTTCAGGGAAACTCCCGTCCCGCGTCCGCGTCGGAGCATCATCTGTCGCATCTCTGGGAAATGCACGTCATCAACGATCCGGTCGGCGCTCTGCACGGCGAACAGGTCGGCGTCGCCGCTCTGCTGCTCTGCCGTCTGCTGCATGAAAGCCTTGCGGACGGTACGCTGAAAGCGCGGCTGATGAAACCGGTCGATCCCGCCGCGACCTTTGACCGCGCGCTGCTCGAACCGGTCTTCGGTCCCATGACCGACGGCATCCTCGCCGAGAATCTGACTGACGGCGACCCGTCGACCTCGCCGCTCGTATTCACGCCGTCGGAGGAAAAGGCGGACGCAGTATGCGCGCTCGTCTCGAACCTTCTCCCGCCTGAAACGGTCGAGCGTTATCTGACGCTTGCCGGTGCGCCGACCACGCTGTCCGCGCTCGGACTTCCGGATGACGAAGCGTTCACCGCGCGCACGCTCGCCTTCGCGCCCTATGTACGCCGGCGTCTGACTCTGCTCAAGATCCTTTCGGCGAAATGAGACACGGGCGTCTGACGCTGATAAAGTCCTCCGGAAACTGACAGACAATGAAAAGCGATCTGCCATCAATACAACGCTCCGTTGGAATTATTTCATTGATCAGTCGATTCCTTTTTCGGTCAGGCTATGATATAATATCGTTACGGTACCGAAAACGGATCATGGAGGAAAAACAAATGGCGCAGAATATCGGCGAGGTCATTCGCAGACTTCGCAAAGAACGCGATCTGACGCAGGAAGAGCTTGCGGAACAGATCGGCGTAACCTCTCAGGCAATATCGAAATGGGAGAACAATACGGGGATGCCGGATATTTCGCAGATCGTCCCGCTTGCGGGCTTCTTCGGCGTGTCGACGGATACGCTGTTCGATTACTGCTCAGAAGACAAAAAGAGAGAAATAGAAGAATACAGAAAACGCGCCCAGCAGCTGAACAACAAGGGAATGACGCCCGAATTGATCGAACTGTGGAGAGAGGCGCTCGGCAAGTATCCGGGGGACTACGAGTGTATGTCCAATCTTGCACACGCACTGTTTATTTATGTCTGTAACGGTGACGCCAGACCGGAAGCCGAACCGTATTCAAAAGAAAGTGTAACACTCTGCGAGAGGATCCTTTCCGGATGTACTGAAACCGAGATCCGGGAAAACGCAATTCAGATCTTAACCTATTTGTACAGTACGCCTGCCCTCTCGTTTGCTGACGAAGAAAAAGCCTTATCTTATGCCGGGATAGGCGGCTCGCTCTGGTCCTGTCGGGAGCTTCTGACTGAAAACGCATATTTTACAGAAGAAGGAAAAAAGAAAGCAGGTAAGACCCGCGAGCGCAATATGCTGGATTTCATGGATCTGATATGCGAACGGCTGTCGGGTCCGACCGACGGCTCAAATGAAGAACAGATCGAGCGCTGCAAGGCGGCGCTGACATTGTGGAATACATTGATCCCCGATGGCAATTTTCTTTTCTTCCACTGTCGGATGAATAGTATCTATACGAAACTGTCTATTCTTTACGCCAGACAGGGGCGAAAAGATGATACGCTTGAATCGTTAAGGAAAGCGGTCTGTCACGCAAAAAAGTATGATTCACTGCCGGGCGAAGAACGTACTTTTACAAGCCCGTTTGTCTCTCACATAACGTCCGATGCGTCGGCAAGCGCAAAAAATTATAGAGAGAGCAGTTATGAAATGCTGATGAAATGTCTGGAGAATCGCTGCTTTGACTTTGTACGTGACGCCCCCGGATTTGTCGCATTATCCGAATGAAAATCGAAAGGGAGAGACTTCACCGTTTTGCAGTCTCTCCTTTCTCGGAGATTTCGTTTTGTCAATAGATCATGAACGCGCCGATGCGGATCGCCGTTCCCTCGGATTTCTCCGCCTTCGTGTCGGCGACGCGGACGGTCAGCAGATGGTCGCCGTCCTCCACCTCTCCGCCGAGATACAGCCCTGCCGCACGGTTGAAGCGCAGGCAGTAGGTATCCCACGTGCGCAGCGTCTTTTCTTCGCCGCCGTCGATCGACCAGACGACGTCACCCGAATCCTTTGCCATCATCAGATACAGCCCGATCCGCCGTCCGTGGAACCGGTAGGTGAAGCTGCTGCCCGGTTTTGCCGCTTCGATATACTGCGGGTAACGTCCGCACAGCGACTGCGAGACCAGCCTGAATGCGCACGCTTCCGGCAGACGGACCGCCGAAGCGTCCGCAAGATGAGCGTTCATCCGGTCGAGCGTCAGGAGCGGTTCCGGCAGAGCGAACGCTTCGGGAGCCGCCGTACCTTCCGCGCCCTTCAGCGCTTCTGCAAGGAACGCGATCACCGCGTCGGCATAGACCGCATGACCGTTTCCGCGCGGATGGACCGTATCGGAGGTGTAGGTCAGCCAGTCTCCGCCCTCGGCGATGATACGGGTACGGAGAATTTCACCCATGTCGATCTGCGGAATGCCGTAGTGGTGCATGACCGCCGAATGAGCGGCGCGGGAGGTGTATTCCGAACCTGCCGCCATGCGGTCGGAGACGTCCTTCGTGATCGTGTGGACATAGACGAGATCGGTAAAGGGATCGGCTTCGCGGATCTTGCGCACGATAGTCTCGGAATTTGCCAGCACGTCACGGTAGGCGGCGCCGCTGTCGTTGACCGAATATTCGATGAAAACGAGGTCGGGCTTCACCGAAAGCAGATCCTTTTCGCAGCGAAAGGTACCGAGCGCGCTTCCCGTTCCGCCGATGGCTGCACAGCGGTTGACGATCTCACAGTCGGGATAGGTTTTGACAAACCAGTCCCCGACCGCGATGCGCCACGAAGGATTGACGCCGCCGTCCATCATCCCGGCTTCGGTGATCGAGCCGCCGAAATAGGCGACCGTCAGTTTTTTCTCATTCGTCAGCTTCCAGAAGGTATTGTTCAGCATGATCGTATTCCTCTCCTGAAAACGAGGATGCAGGCGGCTGCCTGCATCCTCGTTCTGTTATTTATTTTGCTGCCAGCGGGTCGAATTCCATATACTGATAGGTGATCTTGTCGCCGTCGTTGATCGGGTTGGCGTTTGCCTTGCCGGAAAGCGGTTCGACGTCGTTGATCAGATAGAACCAGTAGTAGGTCAGACCGTTCTTCGTGCAGTCTGCATAATCCTTGATGTCCTTGACGGAGCTTCCGTCCTGGGTCAGCGTGTAGGCGATCTCGTTGACGATGCAGCCTTCCTGGAAAGCGTCGAGAACCATCGGGTTTTCGGTCTGGAGCTCAACTTCGGTGTTCAGGATCGGCAGTTCGGGATCGTTCGGGTCTTCGATAATGAGCGTAACGTGAATGATCGGTGCAGCGACGCCGCAGGAACCGAGTGCGCAGACGAGCAGGATACCTGCCAGAACGAGGGATAAGATACGGGTTAACTTCATTGGGATAATCCTCCTGTGAAAAATTTAAGCGAACCCGAAGCGGCAGTCTGTCATAAGTCCGACAACAGGCTCTCCAATGCTTATCGTTATTTATTATACTATTATAACGCCGCTTTGTCAAGCCTTTTTCGGTGAATTTTTCGTGTACGGCGAGCTTTTTTTCACTGGCTTTGTGCATCATCACAATTTTCACAGGAAATTTTGTGCAACACGCACGACCGTTCCGATCAGTTCAGGATGAGAATGCCGAGATTCAGATACGCGGCGTAAAAAAGCCACAGAAGGTACGCGCTCATGGCAAGCGCCGACACCAGATAGACCCTTCCGAAATATACGGCGCAAAAAAAGGTCAGCACGATCATGGCGGCGACGTCAAGGAAAGCCGTCAGATACGCGCCCGCTCCGAAGAACAGCGGCGCCCAGATAAAATTCAGGATCATCATAAGCCCGAACGCTGCCAGTCCCCGAAACCGATCCCCCGCCAGCGCACGTTCCTTTGAGCAGGCGACCGCTCCCGCCGCGCCGCCTATCAGCAGGTACAGAAACGTCCAGACGAGGGGAAACAGGAACGCGGGCGGAGAACCGGCGGGCTTTTCAAGTTCTCTGTACTGCGCAGCCGAACCTGCCGCAAGAGAACTGAAGAACCCGCAGAGCAGAACGACCGCCGCACCGACGATCACACACCGAAGGTCGATCCGACAAAGCTCGGCACGGATGATCCCGCTGATCTTTCTTTTTCCGGTCCGGATCATAGACATAAAAATCACCTCACACATCCGTATGAGGTGATTTTTCGATTTATGCAGGGTATGCGCTTTCACCGGATCAGAATGGGAGGGACTTCGGTCACTTTTCCGGTCGTTCCGCCGGTTTTGGTTCCGCCTGTTGTGCCGCCGGTCGTGCCGCCGGTCGTGCCGCCTGTCGTGCCGCCGGTCGTTCCGCCTGTCGTAGTTCCGGTCGTTCCGCCGGTCGTGCCGCCCGTCGTAGTTCCGGTCGTTCCGCCGGTCGTACCACCGGTTGAAGTTCCGGTCGTGCCGCCGGTCGTGGGAACAGGCTCCGGAACGGGTTCGGGCTTCTGATGGACCGTGCAGATGTGGTTGTACACCGGTTTTCCGCCCGTATCGCTGTATCCCGGATAGGTTCCTTCCTCATACAGACCGATAAAATACGGCAGCGTCTCGTCGTCCGGCAGAGGCGTCTTCGCCGTGATCGTCTGGCAGGTGTACTGCGAGTCGGTGACCTTGATGTTCGCCGGGAAGGTACGCTTCACGCTGATGAGTCCGATCTGTTTCAGGTTTTCTTCCGGACAGTATTCGTTTGCGATCGCCTTGGTCACGGTATCGTAATTGACCAGCACATGGCAGTCGCAGTATTCGGTCGGAATGGTCGACGCCGTGAAATAGCCGGTCTCCGCCCGGCTGCCGCGCGGGTCGAGATAGCACGCCTTGCTGCACAGCTTGCCGGAATCCTTACAGTAGGTCGCCGTAACGATGCCGTCCGCCGTCTCGAAGGTTTTCAGCGGTTCGCCGCTGAGGAGATACTTCTGATGCAGCCGCGTCATGACGATATCCCATGCCACGGTCGACGGGCTCCACGACAGCGTGCCGAGCGCCTGCGGCATATCATAGCCGAACCATACGCCGCCGACATAATACGGCGTGAAACCGATGAACCAGCGGTCGACGTCGTTGGACGCCGTACCGGTCTTGCCGGCGACGTTGACCTTGCTTTTCAGCGATACCGAGGTCGCGGTACCGCGGTTGACGACGTTCTGCATCATTTTCGTCATGATCGAAGCGGTCTGCTCGCTGATGACGACATGGCTCTCGGCTTCGTTTTCCAGCAGGACCTGACCGTCGCTGTCCAGCACCTTCAGCCATGTCCGCGGCTTGTTGTAGACGCCCTTGTTGACGAAGATCTGATACGCCGCGGTGATCTCAAGGTTGGTTACGCCGTAGTTCATGCCGCCCAGCGCCAGCGCGGAGATATCCTTATCCGTGATGGCGACGCCGCCCGCCAGCATCCTGTAATCGATATAGCTGTCCATGCCGACCTTGTTCTTGACGAAATCAAACGAAGCGTCGAGTCCCAGATCCTGAAGGACCCGGATGGCGACCGTGTTGACCGAGCGCGTCACCGCGTCGTTGATGGTCGTCAGACCGCCGTAGACCTCCGGCGCATTCTTCGGGTAGGCGATCGGATTGACTTTTTCCGTATCCTTCTCGTCATAGTTGAACCAGACCGGCACGTCGTCGTAAACCGTACCGTAGGTGATCAGTCCGTTTTCCAGAGCCGGCGCGTAAACCGACAGCGGCTTGATCGACGAACCGGGGGAACGGGTCGTCTTGGTCGCATAGTTGAGGAGCAGGTTGCCCTCCTTCTCACCGCGCGAACCGATCAGTCCCAGCACGTCGCCCGTCTTCGGGTCGATGATGACGCAGCTCGACTGCGGCTGGACCGCGTTGTTCGTGCGCGGGAAATTGGAGTCGATCGAATAGACCTCTTCCAGCACCGACTGGACCTCCGGGTCCTGTAAGGTGATGATCTGGAGACCGCCGGTGTAGATCAGGTCGTAAGCCATTTTTTCGGTGAAGTTCTTTTCCTTCACCAGAGCCGCCACGACCTCGGTGATGACCTGGTCGGTATACCACGAGTTGGTGGAAGCGGTGATCGTCGCCGCGCGTCCCTGATAATTCAGCACAAGCTCCTTGCCGTGCGCGCCGTCGAACTCCGACTGCGTGATATAGCCCTGTTCGAGCATATATTCGAGGATCAGGTCGCGGCGGATCGCCTGCTTGTCCGGGTTCTGAACGGGGTCGTACCTCGTCGGCGAGTTGGTGATCGCGGCGATGGCGGCGCATTCGATCAGCGAAAGGTCCTGGACCTCCTTGCCGAAGTAGGTCCACGCCGCCGCCTGCACGCCGTTGCAGTTCTGCGACAGGTAAATGTTGTTCAGATACAGTTCGAGGATCTGTGTTTTGTCGAGCTTCTTTTCAAGGTTCAGCGCGCGCAGGATCTCCTGTACCTTACGCTGCGGGGTGTAGTCGTCGTCCCGCGTCAGGTTTTTGATCGTCTGCTGCGTGATCGTTGAGCCGCCGAAGTTCGCGCGGATCGGGATGAAGTAGTTGAAGACCGCGCCCGCCGTCCGATACCAGTCGACGCCGTTGTGCGACCAGAACCGCTCGTCCTCGATGGCGACAAAAGCGTTGACAAGATTCTTCGGAATGCTTGTATAGGGGACCCAGATCGAGTTGGACGAGCCGTACAGACGCTGATCCTCCAGCTCGATCATCGTTCCGATGCGGTTTTCGCGGTCCGTATAGTCCATGTAATAGATCTTACTGGTCTGATTGGAGCTGGTTCGGAAAAGCGTCGGGTCGATCTCCGGGTCGATATAGTTCCGGACATACACCGCGAACACTGTGCAGATGATGATTCCCGTGATGAAGCAGATGAGAAGGATCGTCAGCAGGATATTCAGGATATAGGAAAAGATCCGTCCGACGATTTTGCCGATCAGCTTTCCCGACCCGGCGACTTCCTTTGTCCAGTTGACTTTTTTCTTCTGCGCGCCGGATTGTTTTTGATTTCTGTTCAATTCAAGCCTCCATGCTTTTGCCGGATAAAACAGCCCGTCCGGCAATCGCGTTTTTCCCCTTACGGGATAAGACTGGTTCCGATATGCGTTTCGTTTCCATTATAACGCCGTTTCGTGAATCCTCTGTTACGAGAAACACGGGAAACGGTAAAGTTTTACCAAACAAACCGTTTATTTCTCTTTTGTCGGGACGACCGCGTTCTGCGTTTCGCCGCCGGAAACGTTTTCCGCGTTGACCGGCTGATTCCTCAGATGTTCCTCGCAGGTGTGTCCGTAGACTGCGGCGAGCAGGAAGATCAGCGCGCCGACGAGAATTCCGCCAAGGTCAAGTCCCATCGAAAGATGGATGGATTCCCCGTCCGGCACAAAGTTCTTCACCAGCAGGTAGTTATAGAACCGGCTCGCCGCCAGCAGGAAGGTGTAGCCGATCATGACCGACAGGGCGATATACTGCATATACCGTGCGTTTTTCAGCTCGTATTCCTGTCCCTTCGCCACATTCGAGAGCAGCTTTGACAGGAACAGCGAAACAGGAGCCATCATGCAGCAGACTGCGGCAGCCATCAGCGTTTCGGCGTAGATCACCGTTTTGATGTCAGCCAGCGTGACTTCGGCATATGCGGTGTCGATACGGATGC
This sequence comes from Eubacteriales bacterium, assembly GCA_045600005.1. Taxonomy (GTDB): domain Bacteria; phylum Bacillota; class Clostridia; order Oscillospirales; family CAG-272; genus Flemingiibacterium. Next base: position 22,215 of record JAZRXB010000323.1, read on the forward strand.
CGTTTCCGATGAAGATCGAATAGTAATCGGTCCCGTGAACGGTCATCAGCGGCGGCAGAAGCATATCCTCCACCGACGTGTTGACGAAAGTGATGATCAGCGCGAGAATACCGAAGAAAAACAGCAGAGCGATGAAAACATAGTATAACAGATTGAAAACCGGCGCTGCGAGCTTCGCAAACCCTGCCGTGCCGCGATAGGTTCGACGGATCTTCGGCGCTTTTTGTTCCGTATTGCGTTTCATATGGAAATCCTCCTTAATAAGATGATTTCTAGCCGATTGTTTAATGCTTTGAGATGACAAACGTTATAATAAAATCCGTTTTTATGTCGGTTTTGCCGACATAAAAATACCTCTAAGGCGAGCCATCGCGCCGATATGGGGATAGCTGACAAAATAAATTTTGTCAGCGGCGATAAGCGCGAGTACCGATTGTAAAACGAAGTTTTACAATCGACTACCCCGTTATCAGAAACCTGCTAAGAAAAGTCAATAGGTAAATCGAAAATTTTCAAAAAAGTTTTCAATGGAAAA
>JAZRXB010000324.1:0-8534 GCA_045600005.1 Eubacteriales bacterium
TAATTAAAATCGAGACTTTGATTTTCTTTTTCATTCTTTTCTGCCCCCTCCTCGTTGATACTGCCGTCGGCGTCCGTACCGAGCACATCCTCTGATTCCATCGGCATTCCGCAGCTCTGACAGATTTTCAGCTCTGCCTTCTTCCTGATCGGCACCCAGATGCCGCACCCGTAATCCGGCGACTGCGGATTTCCGGCAGAATAGATTTCAACGGACGACGTGCCGATCTCATACATCTTCCGGATGTTCGGCGCCCATTCGTTCCACACCTGCGTGTTGAGCGTCTGCAAGGACTGCGGAAGCGGACCCTTTGCCGAGAAGACCGCCCAGTCGCTTTCCGGGAACGTGAAAAGCTCCAGCCCTTCCGGCACGTCGCCGCCCTTGTAAAGTCCGGCGATCCAGTAGGAAAATCCGTTATCCCCGTCGGCGCAGATGGCGTACATCCCGATGCCGTTTGCGAGGATCGCCGCTTCGACCGGCGTTTCGGGCTTCATGGTCTGCCAGAGACGGGCGTATTTTGCGTTGTATTCCCTGTCCCAGAATTCCGGGCATTTCCGATAGCCCTCATCGGGCGCGATCTCGGTATGGAAACCGATAAAGGTCAGTTCGTTTTTGTGTTCGTAAGCTGCGTTCATTTCAGTTGTGTCCTTTCTTTACTTCTTCGGATAGTATCTTCACATAAATATCGTGCAGATACTTCTGACCGTGAAATTCTTCATAATACTGCTCGCCGCTTCTGACAAAGCCAAGCTTCAGAGCTGTATGGATGGATGCGGCATTGTCCACGGAAATATGAGCATAAACAGTTTTCACACCCATTTCTTTTGCGGCAAAGTCGATAATCCTGCCGACTGCCTCATAGATATATCCGTGTCTCCAATAGGTCGGCCACAGGTCGCAGCCCAGTTCCACCTCGTACCGTTCTGCATTCCAGCAGTGAAAGCCGCAGGTTCCGATTTTCTCACCGTTTTCCTTCAAAACAAGAATCCACCGATGCTGATTCCGGGGTTCTTTTTCCAGATAGAAGTCGATCCATTCGGCTGCTTCGGCAGCCGAAGAACACGGTTCCGCATCAAACAGATAGCGGTTCACCTCATCGGATGAAAACTGTTTGTAGAAAAACGCATCATCTTCATGACTGATATTTTTCAAAAATAATCTTTCGGTTTCCAAATCTCTGAACATACTTTATTCTCCGGCAAACATCGTTTTTTCAATAGTTAGTCCTCGTCATCGTTTTTCTTTTTCTCAATCAGCGACCCGATGACAAGCCCCGCCAGCATTCCGAGCGTAAGCCCGATACCGGTGTTATTGCCGAAAGCTGTGCCGACCGCAACGCCGAAGCACATTCCGAGCGCCATTCCTTCGCTGCTGTAATTCTCTTTCTTTTTGCCGTCCTTTTTCTTCCCGGCATTCTGCGCGAAAAAGATCGCCAGCAGCAGTCCGATGCAGACCCACGGCAGCGCCGCGGACAGAAAATCCAGAATATCGTTCATGATCCATTGCTCCTTTTCCGTAAACTTCTTAGCCGATTGTTTAAGGCATTACCGCACAGTTCTGATGGTGCGATCGCGCCGTCAGATCTCCCGTCAGACGAAACAAACCCCGGAAGGCATAGTACCTCCTATGCCGACGAAATTTGTACAGTATGACGGGAAAGATGCAGGAAAGCGTGCCATCAAGGCGAAAGCCGTGAATTGTGCGGTATTGCCTTAATGCTTTGAGATGACAAATGTTATAATAAAATCCGTTTTTATGTCGGCTCTGCCGACATAAAAACACCTCTAAGGCGAGCCCTCGCGCCGAAATGGGGATAGCTGACAAAATAAATTTTGTCAGCCACGATAAGCGCGAGTACCGATTGTAAAACGAAGTTTTACAATCGACTGCGTAAACTTCTTTCAGAAGCTGAACTCTTTTTCCCGCGCAAAGTCCCCGCCGTCTTCATTAAGCTCCGTTTTCCGGGACCGTCCGTATGTTCCGCGGTGCGGTCTCAGCTTTTGTATGTCCCGATGAAATGCCTTACGAACGCTTCCGTCTTTTCGATGATCTCCGCTTCCCTCTCCGGTTCGCGGTCGCAGAGGTGAACGAGCGCCGTGATCGGCGAAGTATAGGCGAACGCCAGCAGCTCCGGGTCGTCTTTTTTCAGAATGCCGTTCTCCATCATCCCCGCAAAGACCTTCGCAAAGATGTCCTTTGTCCCGGAAAAAAAGTGCAGCGTGGCAAGCTGACGCGCCTGCCCGTCTCGGAACTGTTCGGCAAGCAGCAGCCGTCTTGTCAGGATCACCCTTTTATCGTGCATGGTAAAATCAAGCATCCGCATGGTCATGTGAATGAGCTCCTCGCAGGACTCCGGCACAGGCGGCGTCTTCTCCGGCGAGCCGAACCGTTCGGTATAATAGGCTTCCATCCGGTCGATAACGGCGTTCCAGATGTCCTCCTTGCTTTCATAATGCCGGTACAGGGCAGATTTGCTGAGTCCCATCCCGGCGGCAAGGTCGCGCAGATTGGTTCCCCTGTATCCGTTTTCGGCAAAGCTGACGAGCGCCGCATCCAGTATTTTTTCCTTTGTTGCGTTTTCCATCGTATCCTCCGCAGTATTGATGTGACCGATTGGACACATCCTATTATAGTGACCGGACAGCCGCTTGTCAAGGGGTTTCACAGAATCGTTACAAACAAATCGGCGGCAGGGAATTTTCCCTGCCGCCGATTCGTTTCCCGAACCGCGCCGATCGGTCTGCCGTTCGGAGCGAAGCCTGCCTTTACCGTTTCATTTCTCCGCAAGCGTCGGCAGGACCTCTTTTTCAAGGACTGCGCCGATCACATCCGCGTACAGCTCGATCCCTTTTCCGTAAGGATGCACGCCGTCGCGGAAATCCCCCTGTTCCGGGGTGCGGAGCAGCGAGGAAAGCTCAAACCCTCCGCACATCGAATGCACGTCGGCAAGCGGGACCGCCAGGGCTGACGCAGTTTCGCGGACAGCTTCAGCATAGCGCGCAAGCTGCGCCTGCGCGCCGCCGACGGGAAGATACCATTCCTTCGGATGCCGCTCGTAGTAATATTCCTCGATGATGCGGTTGGGCGTGACAAGGACGGGCAGAGCGCCCGCAGCCCGGCAGCGCGAGATCATCGTGCCAAGAATATCCCGGAAGACGGGGAGCGGGGTGCGGGAATGTCCCTCGGCATCGCAGATGACGTGATCGTTCATGCCGAATTCGAGAAGGACGATATCGGGAGAGGCGGAAAGCGCGTCCCGTTCCATCCGCGCAAGTCCTTCCCCGGCGGTATTTCCGCCGATCCCGGCATTGAGTACCTTTGCGCGGAAACGTTCGGCAAGCATTTCCGTCCAGCAGCGCTCCCCGTGTACGAGAGCGCTGCCCGCGGTGATGCTGTCGCCGAGAGCGGCGATCACAGGCGTTTTCATGATCAATCAAGCCCCTTGTAGTTTTCGATGATGGTATTCAGGCTCGCAAGCCACGTCGATTCGTTGGATGCATAGTAGGACGAGAAGTTCGCATTTCCGCTGTTGAGGATCGTCGACAGCGTATTGTAGATGCCGTTCAGCTGAATCGAATAGGTCGTGCCGAAGTTGAAGACAACGCCGTCCCGGATGATGCTCAGCATTTCCTTGGACTCCGTGTCCCGGGTGTACTTGTCGCCGAGCGCGACCTCATAGTAGGCGGGCGTTACCAGCTTATAGCTTTCCTCCGCCATGACCTCCGCCGTCGCGCCCACCACGTCCGGATGAGCGCAGTTGGAGACGATGCTGAAGATCGAGAACACATTCTGCGTCGCGGTATGATATTCCTTCTGCTCCTCGTTCCACTTGAAATACGGGATCACGGCGAAATCGCTCTTCATGTCGCGCAGATCCTCCGCATAGCAGAGACAGTGCGACCACATGAGCAGCCGGTCCTCGCGGAACATCTTCTCGCTTGTTTCATAGGTTCCGCCGCTGCTCGTGCTGATGTTATGCGGAACGCATCCGTCCGTTTCATAGAACAGATGGTAGAGCTTTTCGACGATCGACACCGTTTTTGCGTTGTTGAAGGTGAGAACCGGATAGCCGTCCTTGTCCATCGTCGTGAACGGGCTGCCGAGTACGTCGAAGTATTCCTGCGAATGGTTTGTGGAATAGCCGTACAGGTCATGCTCCATATCCATCTTGCTGTCGCCGTTCAGATCGTTTGAAACGATCTCGCATAACTGCGTCGCATAGTCGACGGTCCATCTGCCGCTTTTCACCACGTCGTAGATATTCTCAAGATCGTACTGCTCGGCAAGGTTCTTGTTGTAGAAGAACACCATCAGGCATTTGAGCATGGAAAGCCCGATATCACCCGCCATGAAGTGCAGCTTGCCGCCGACATTCAGCTCGGAGGTGAAGTTGCCCTTCCACCATGGCTGTGTGAAATCAATGTAGGGAACATCGTTCAGATTCATGAAGTAGCCCTCGGCCGCGAGCTGCGGCATATAGTGCCGGTACCCGGCGACGAGATCGAATTCGTGATCGTCTGCGTTGACGCTCTCGCGGATGCGCTGCATGAAGGCGCTCATGACGTTCCAATCGCCGTCCATACGGATATAGTTCAGGTGGATGCCCAGCCGTTCCTCGACATTGCGGTTCTTTGCGAAGACGGCGCTGTTGACGATATCGCCGTCGTCCTCCGCATAAAGCTCCCGCGCCCATTCGAGCATCGTATCGGTGCGGCAGAGGACGCCCACGGTCTCGCCGTTAAAATTCACATCGGCGAAACGGTCGGGATCTGCGGCTTCGGTCGTCTGCGCGGTATCATGACCGTCCCCCGTATCCTGCGTCCCGGAGGGAGTTTCGCCGCAGGAAGCGGCAAAGACAGAGACGAGAGCGGAGAGGACCAGCGCAAGGGAAATGAAACGTCGGGATGCTTTCTTTTCGGTTTTCATGATCGGTTTACCTCCGTTTTTTATTGATTTTCAGATTGTTTCCGGAGCAGAACGTCGCCGCGCTCCGCCATGACGCGGCGGACGGCAGCGCCGTCGATCTCCCGCAGCGAAAGCCCATCGCGGATGGCATGATGCGCCGCGACGCCCGCCGCCTCGCCCGTATACTGACAGGTGAACTGGACGCGGGTGGTAGACTGGGTGAAGAAGTCCGTCCCGATGCAGCGTCCCGCGCACAGCAGATTGTCAACGCCAACAGGGATCAGACAGCGCAGAGGGATCTCATAATAGCGTTCCTCTTTGGGAACCGCCGGGTCATAGGAGCCGATCCCCTTGCCGTAATCCTGCTCGCCGTGCGCGTCCAGCGGATAATTGCTCACGGCGATGCCGTCCCGGAATTTGCGGAACGAAAAAACGTCGTCTGCGCTCAGCATATATTCCGCCTTAATGCGCCGGGAATCGCGGACGCCGAGAACGGGGGAAATCTTTGAAATGAAGGCGTGTTCAAAGCCGGGAACGCATTCCTTTACGAACCGCGCCAGCTTGAATACCGCCTGCTTGCCATAGGTCTGCTTTTCGGACTGATACCACGGGTCGATGACGTTGACTCCTCTGCCAAGCTCCGGGCAGTTGAAGCTGAGACAGTTCGGCTTGCCGGGGATCGTGAAGGTCTGAAAGTGATGGATATCTTCTTCCCGGAGGTAGCCTTCCTCATATTTCTGCCGCATGAAGGCGTCCCGTCCGCCGGGAGAATGCTCGAGCCTGTTCATGAACGTTTCATAGACGGGAATATCGACCTGCGCCATCTCGAAACGCAGGGAGATGTTCTGGTTCACGCCGTCCCGGTTCCCGCTCTCCGTCGGAACGCCCGCCATGACACAGAGATCGGCGTCTCCCGTGCAGTCGATGAACACCTTCGCTCCGACTGCGGCAAGTCCTCCCTTGTTATAGAAGACGGCGTACCGGATGCTGTCCCCTTCCTTCACCGCTTCGATGAGCGTCGTGTGAAAGAGGATGCGTCCGCCCTTTTCGACGATGGCGGTTTCCAGCACCTCCTCCATGCGCTCAGGATTGAAGCTCATGGAGCCGTAGGGGTAGACCTCCGCGTCCCCGGACGTTTCCAGCGCGCCGATCAGCGGCGCGTACAGTACCGACGACCGGTAGCGTTCCCGAAGGCTCCCGTCCGGGATGTAGCTCGGCATGGCGGTCGTGACGAGTCCCGCGCAGGACATCCCGCCGACGCCGCCGCTCTGTTCAAGGATCAGAACCGAAAGTCCTTCCTCGAGCGCCGACAGCGCGGCGAAGCATCCCGCCGTTCCTGCACCGGCGATCACTGTATCGTAACAACCGACAACGGGAATGGTTTTTTCCTGCAATGTTACGGTCTGCATAACAAAATACCTCCTTATCTTGACAGATATCCGTCAATGTATTATAATTATAGGGGATATTTTCGGAAAAATATAGGACGGAAGCAATATCTTCTTGTACAAATCAAAGATGATGAAAGCGGGGGATCTCATGGCGGAACTGCGGTATGCGGAACGGACGCTCTGTCTGATCGACGCGCTTCCGGGCAAGTTAAATGTGACCCCGGACGAATTTGACCGGATCAAGCGTTCCTCGACCTATCGGTTTCTGTGTATTTTAAGCGGAGAATGCCGTCTGTTCCTGTCCGGCGCGTCATACCGGCTCGGAAAAAACGACTTCTGCTTTTTCCGTCCCGGCGATCTCTATCAGACCGTGCCGGTCCGGGATATGCAGGTCATGAATCTGTACTTTTCCTTTGACAGGGAGGATCTGCCGGAGCTTCTGCACAAGGAGCTTGACCGCAGCGACCGGGTGAAGCGGTACGACGTGACCGACTGCACCTTTTTCAACGATCCCTTTGTCATCAAGGATTTCCCGCAGGGCGCCGTCACCGCGCAGGAGATCAGGCGGGAAAGCAGGGAAAACAAGCCTTACGCGGCAAAAAAGCAGGAACTGCTGCTCAACGCCCTTGCGCTCGACGTGGTGCGGTATCTTGAAAAGCAGGCCTCCGCGCGGGAAACGGACGGCACGACGGCGGCGATCTTTGCCTATATCCGACAGCATATCCGAGAAAAGCTGACCTGCCGGGAGCTGGCGGAGCGGTTCTCCTATCATCCGAACTACCTCAATCAGATGACGGAACGGGCGGCGGGTCTTTCCCTGCACCGCTACATCATGGAAGAAAAGATACGCAGCGCGACGGAGGAGCTGACCGACACGGAGAAATCCATTACGGAGATCGCGCAGGAATACGCCTTTTACGACAGCAGTCATTTTGTCCGCAGCTATGTGATGGTCACGGGTCTGCGTCCGTCCGACGTGCGCAAGGCGGCGCGGCAGACGGAGGAACACAGCAGTACCTGAAATGTCCGCCGCAGGTCCGGCAGCGTTCATTCAGAACACGGAACATCACCTTATTGTCAGAGACTGCCTTAACAATAAGAACCTCTGAGCATATCACATCATATTTTCCACTAAGAGGGGAATTACATCAATAATAAGCACATATAGATGTTTTACGATCAATGACTTGCAAATCATGCAGATTATGATGTAAGTATATGATATAACGTGCATATTTTTGAAAATGTCGCACGTTGCATATTGACAAACGCGATTTTTTGTGGTATAATATTGCCAGAATCAAAATTAAAGATGGAGGTAAATGACTATGTTACAATTTTTAGATAAACGCATCCATGACTATAATGCAGATACCATCATTAATGATATGGCTGCAACTTCAAAAAGTCTCGGGATTCTTGAGACTTTGATCAATGCGTACCAGTTTAATCGTATTCTGATTCCCATGCTCCATAAAAAGGAAGCCATCTCATCGATGTATATCGAAGGAACGCAAACCACGATATCCGATGTTCTTGAAAATGAGGTAATGCCCAAATCCAGCGATAACCATATTATGATTGAAGTCAACAACCATACGCGAGCATTGATATATGGTGCCGATCATCTTCGTACCGATGGGTTCTCACATGAGTTTATTCAAAAGCTTCACGAAATAATGTTGACCGGCTTGATCGCAAAAGGAAAAGAGGATACACTCGGTACTTACAAAAAAGCAGACAACAGAATTGTCAATAGCGTCGGGACCGTCATCTTCACTCCTCCCTCTCATACGGAAACAAAGGCTTACATGGATGAACTGATCGCATTCATGAACGACATGAACGATAACATCCATCCTCTCATCAAGGCAGCGATCATTCATTCTCAATTTGAATCCATTCACCCGTTTTCCGATGGTAATGGACGTGTAGGCAGACTTCTTGTGAGTCTCTATCTGTTCAAGGCTCAGGTCATCAATTTCCCGTTCTTTTATATCAGTGAAGCCATAAGTCTTGACAAATCCGTATATTACAATATGCTTACCAAATCGAGAACGGAATCATACGACGAGTGGATCAAGTATTTTCTGAAAAAGATACAGATACAGACTACCCAATCCATCGGGTATATTGATACGCTGAACAAGGTCTACAATGAAACTAAAAAAGACGTTCAGAAATCAATCAATAGCCCGAAATTTGATGCAATCATCGAGTGCCTGTTCACCCAACCGG
>JAZRXB010000325.1:0-28064 GCA_045600005.1 Eubacteriales bacterium
AGCCGCGTGCCGGTCTTCGCGTAGAGCAGGCCGATCCCCTTCGGCGCGTGGAATTTATGTCCCGAAGCCGTCAGCAGATCGACGCCGAGCGTCCGCACATCCACCGGGATATGTCCCACTGCCTGTACCGCGTCGGTCAGAATGAGACAGGCGGGATTTTTCCGCCGGAGCCGTTCGGCGATCTCGTTCACCGGCTCGATCGTGCCGATCTCGTTGTTTGCCAGCATGACCGACACAAGACAGGTTTCAACGCCGACCGCGTCTGCCGCTTCGTCCGCTTCGACGGCTCCCTCCGCGTTCACGCCGAGTCTTGTCACGCCAAAGCCCTCCCGTTCCAGCGCGTCCGCTGCGTGAAGGATCGCGTGATGCTCGACCACTGTGGTCACGACCTGCTTTCCGGGCGCGCCGTCCCGATGAGCCGCGCCGGTCATCGCCCAGCTGTCTGCCTCCGAACCGCCGGAGGTAAAGACGATCTCGTCCGGTTTCGCGCCGATACAGGCGGCGATCCGTTCACGCGCCGTCTCCACGGCACGCCGCGCTTCCCTGCCCTTGGTGTGCAGACTCGACGGATTGCCGTAGCCCTCCGTCAGCCACGGCGTCATGGCTTCGAGAACGCGCGGCGTCAGCGGCGTCGTCGCGGCGTTGTCCGCATAGATCAGTTTCCGAATCATTTTCCCTGATTTCCTATCTGTAACCGGAAAGGCACCCGGCAAGCCGAAAACGCGGATTTCCCTCTTTTTCAGCTTCCCCGATGCCCCGGCGTTATTTTACCGCGCGATAGATCTCCGCCTGTTCACAGGCGAGCGTGTCGCAGCGTTCGTTGTATGGATGCCCGGCGTGTCCCTTGACCCAGACGAATTTCACCGTGTGGGTCTCCAGCAGTCCTAACAGACGTTCCCACAGATCGGGATTCAGCGCAGGCGTTTTGTCCGACTTGACCCATCCGCGCTTTTTCCAGCCGTAGACCCATTTTTTCTCGATGGCGTCGATCAGGTATTTGGAATCCGACGTCAGCGTCACGTCGCAGGGTTCCTTCAGCGCTTCCAGCGCGTTGATCGCGCCGAGCAGCTCCATCCGGTTGTTCGTCGTGTGCGCGTCTCCGCCGGACAGCTCCTTTTCATGCTCCCCGCAGACCAGAATGGCTCCCCAGCCGCCCGGACCGGGATTGTGTTTGCAGGCGCCGTCCGTATAAATATCGACGTGCTTCATTCGTTCGTGTCGATGCGGTTCATGTTTTCGTCGTATTCGTGACGGAAGACCTCCGCCTTCCCTTCCCTGAACAGACGGACGAAATCCTGCGTGCAGGCGATCCGTTCGGGCAGATAGACGCCGCCGAATCTGGCGCGTCTGCCGGAATGATTGTCCGTACCGGCGGACGGGATGAGACCGTATTCCTTCGCGTACCACTCGGCGCGCGCGTTTTCTTCCGGCGTGCGTCCTGCGTTGTAGATCTCAACGCCGTCGCATTTTCTCGGCATCAGGCAGATCTTTTCGATATACGCCGCCTCGCGGAAGGGGTGCGCGTGGATGACCAGACCGCCTGCCTCGTGGACCTTGTCGCAGTAGACGCTCGGCTTCCATGTGAGCTGATCGGGATTGTCGAGCAGCCACTGTTTGTCCAGACCGACGATCAGATAGTCGCCCGACATCGAGCATTCCCACGTGAAGAAGACGTCCAGACCGATCCGGTCGCCCTCTTCCTTGACCTCGCGGTAGCCGCGCTCGTAAAGCTCGATCCGTTCTTCCCACGGAAGCTCGCGCGGAACGGTGGTATTGCCGTTTAAGAAGTGGTCGCTGACGAAAATGCCGGTGTAGCCCATCTCCTTGTAGACACGGGCCAGCTCTTTTCCCGGGACCTTGGCGCACTTGCTGCTCTCGCAGGTATGGCAGTGCGTTTCATACATATATTTCATGATTTCACCTCATGTATATTGATTTTACGTTCATTATATCACAGTCCGGGCATAATTGCAACTGCACGCTTGATTTTTCAGCGAAAAAATCATATAATTATGGAGGGTACCCCAACCTTTTCCGTTTTTCCGACACTTAATATACAGAAGCAAAGGAAAGGAGCTGCCGACGTGGACAAACAGACCTGCGATAAGATCATAACCGCTTACTGCCCGAAGCTGTTCGGCTTCGCCGCTGCGAAAACCGGTTCTCTCGAGCGCGCCGAGGAGCTGGCTTCCCGCATCACGCTGGAAGTTTACGCGCAGCTTCTCCGGTGTGAACGGATCGACAACGTGAACGCCTACGTCCGGCGCATCGCGCAGAACGTTTACGCCCGCTTCACGGACGAGTACCGCCGCTCACGGTGCATCGACTGCATCGACGATTTCGCGGACAGTCTGACCGACGGGGAGAATTTCACCGAATCGGTTGAGGACGCGGAGATTTTCATAAAGCTCCGCTGTGAGATCGCCTATCTGTCGAGCCTGCGGCGTGAGATCCTCGTCCGACGCTATTATCGGAACGAAAAGCTGTCCGGCATCGCCGCCGCGCTGGACCTTCCCGAAGGAACGGTCAAATGGCATCTGAGCGGCGCGCGCGGACAATTAAAGAAAGGACTTGATACCGTGAGAACCATCGGAATGCTCGGATTGTCGCCCGTCACGCTGACGTACCTCGGTCATGACGGTCACCCCGGTTATCGGGGAGATACCGCCGATTTCCTCGCCCGCAGGCTGACGCAGAACATCGCCTACGCCGCCTATCACGCGCCGCGCTCTGTGAATGAGATCGCGGACGAGCTTGGGATCTCGCCGGTCTTCGTGGAGGACGAAGTAAAAACGCTCGAAGAATACGGTTTCATGGAGAAAAAAGGGGATCGATATCTGACGCAGATCTACATCACCGAGCCGAAAAAGGAAACGGAGGACGCGCGCTATGCGGTCTTCCGCCGCTATGCCGCCCGCCTTACGGAGGATTATATCCCGCTGCTTCTCGATTCATTAAACGACGCCGATTTTTCAAAGCTGTACATCCCGGACGGAGACCGGAATCTCTGGCAGTGGTCGGGCGTGACCTATGCGCTCGGCTCGTCCCGGTTCGGAAAGCCCGCCGCAGACGGAGAGATCGACCGGTTCCGGATTCCGCGAAAGGACGGCGGGTGCTACATTGCCTTCGCTCGGCTGGATACCCCGGTCGAGTTCGGATACGACGCCGAATTATACAGCGTCTGCGGCAATATGACCCGCAGCTCGGAAAAATATCCGATCCGTTCGTGGCAGATCAACACCTATTACGGCAGATGCGGCGAGGGCTGGCGCGACAATCTCTACACCGATTACGAAGCTCTGTACGAGTTTTACACCGGCATGATCGGAAAAACGCCTGAGAACATCGAAAAATACCGTCGTCTGCGCGACAAGGGTTATCTGACCGGCGATGATCGGGTCAACCTTATCTGCGTCCGGTCGGGAACCGCCTCGCGAGCGGACTTTTCCTTCCTTGACGCGCTCGTGCCGCAGTCGGATAAGGTCCTTCTGTTACAGGAAGAACTGGCGGAGGAGATTTACAGGCTGGAAGCGGCGGATTATCCGGAGCATAAGCGGGCGCTCTGCAAAGCCTACGCCGGCGATTCTCTGCACAGCAATCTGCTCCGTATGCTGATCGTCGAAATTTTAATGAAAAAGGAAATTCTGGCCGTTCCGGATAAGGAAGCCGCCCGCGGGCTGACCACTCTGCTCGCCGCAGACCGGATCCCCGACTGACCCGCCGTAACCGAAAGCGAAAAAATGCCGCCCGGCATTTTTTCGCTTTTCTCTTGCATTTGAGCCGTTTCTATGATAGAATAATAGCAGATTGATTAGCTGGAGGTAACGGGATGCCGGATCTTTTCTCCCTGACTTCTCCGATCCTCATCAAAGGGGATGCTTCGCACGCTTATCGTGACCCCGCCGTCCTTTTTCACGACGGAATCCTTCATTTATATATGACGCTTGTGGAGACCGAACCGGACGGCGTTTTTCTGTATCTCGCCGAATCGCGTTCGCCCGATCTCCTCCACTGGACCGAGCCGCGAAAGCTCACCGTGCGCGACCGCTCGAAAAACTTCTCCAGTCCCGGCAACGTCGTGTTCGCGGACGGACGGTTTCTGCTCTGTCTCCAGACCTACTGCCGCGAAAACGGCGAAAAATACGGAAACGCCAACTGCCGGATCTATTTCATGGAAAGCGAAGACCTGCAAAGCTGGTCCGAACCCTGTCCGGTCCCGCTGAAAGGCGAGCTTCTCCTTTCCGACATCGGGCGGATGATCGACCCGTATCTGCTTTATGATGAATCCACAGGTCTGTGGAACTGCTTTTTCAAACAGAACGGCGTGAGCCGCTCCACCTCGCCCGATCTCGTTCACTGGCGTTATGAGGGACATTTCGACGGCGGTGAAAACGTCAGCGTGCTGAAAAAGGACGGCGTATGGTTCCTCTTTCACTCGCCGCGCAACGGGATCGGCGTCAAGACCTCGCCCGATCTCGTTCACTGGACCGACCGCGGACTGCTGACCTTCGGTCAGGAAGGCTGGGACTGGGCGCGCGGACGCCTGACCGCAGGAACCGTTCTGGAAACCTCCGACGAAAAAGGACGGCTTTATCTCATGTTTTTCCACGGCACCGGGCCGGAGGATGAAAGCGTGGTCTTCGACCGGGACGCCTGCATCGGACTCGCGTGGAGCCGTGACCTCATCACATGGAACTGGCCGGGCGGAAGCGGCGGACAGAGTATCTCCGTCTCGTTTGAAAACAGTTTGTAAACTTTAGCAGAAATCCGTTGTAGAGAATAGATGTATATGGTAAAATATGATTGATTGATTATTTTTTCAAGTATCAAATCCAGAAGGTATTTCAATGACCAGTAAAGAATTGAAACGGCTGAGCCGGCGTGATCTGCTTGAAATGCTGATCGAGCAGACCAAGGAAATCAACCGTCTGCATGAGGAATTAAATAAGGCGGAGCAGTCTCTGGGAGATCAGAGCATCAAAAAAGAGACCGCAGGCTCCCTTGCCGAAGCGGCATTGGCTCTGAATCACGTCTACGAAGCAGCCGACAAGGCGGCAGAACAGTATCTGCTGAACCTGAAAAAATACACAGAAGAACAGCAGAGCGAATATGACCGCATTGTCTCCGAAGCACAGCAGAAAGCGGCTTCCCTTCTCGTCGAAGCGCAGGAGAAGGCTGACACCCTTCTCGCCGAAGCGCAGAAGAACGCAGCCGCCATCGAGGAAGAAGCCCGGAACGCGGCAGCCGAAACAGGTAAAGCCGCCGTCGAAGAAGCCCGGCTGAAAGCAGGCGCCATCGAAGAAGACGCGAAGAAGAGAGCCGAAACGATGATCGCCGGCGCCAGGGAAAAAATCACAGTGTTCGCCGAAGACGCAAAGAGCAGAGCCGCAGCCCTGATCGCCGACGCCCAGCAGAAAGCCGATCAGACTACCGCGGAAGCCGAGACTCTGCGTCAGCAGAAAATCAAGGAAGTCAACGCTTACGTCAAGAAGACAAACGCCAGGATTCAGGAATATTTTGAAGCTCACCCGGAGCTTCGTGAAGTCCTGAGCAGCCGAAATGAGAATCAGCCGAAATGAAAAAGAAAGAAAAAAAAGAACAGAACAGCTCCGATGTATCCATCGCCGAGCTGGAAGAAGAACTGCACCGCGTCAAATTCAATTCCCGTTATCTGACGCTGCTCCGCAGTACGATTTATGCTTTGATCGTCACGGCGGCGATCGCCGCCCTCATCGCCACGCTTGTTCTTCCCGTTCTTCAGCTTTACGGCGATTCCATGGCGCCGAACCTGTCCGAAGGTCAGATCGTTCTGTCCGTCAAGGGCAGTCAGTTTGATCGGGGCGACATCATCGGTTTCTATTTTTCAAACCGGATCCTTGTCAAGCGGATCATCGGTCTGCCGGGAGACGTCGTCGACATGGATGAAAACGGAGTCGTTTATATCAACGGCGATGCGATCGAAGAACCCTATGTCGCCGAACCGGATTACGGCGAATGCGATATCACTCTCCCTTATCGTGTGCCGGAAGAATCCTACTTTGTCATGGGCGACAACCGGAAAACCTCGCTCGATTCCCGTACCGTCACGATCGGATGCGTTTCGGAAGACGAAATCGTCGGAAAAATCTTCTTCCGTATCTGGCCGCTGAAAAAGATCGGCATCGTGAAATAAAACATTACATAAAACGGAACGCCGTCGGTCCTGCCGACGGCGTTCCGTTCTGCATAAAATCCCCGGCGCAGAGCCTGTCTGCACCGGGGATTTTCATTAGCCGAAATACTTCACGCCGGACTCGAAGATCTTCTGATCCTTGTCGCCCTCGATGTTGACGGCGACGTTCCTGCCGAAGCGTTCGCTGTGACCCATCTTGCCGAGGATACGCCCGTCGGGGCTGAGGATGCCTTCAATGGCGTAGGTCGAGCTGTTCGGGTTATAGCGGATATCCATCGTCGGATTTCCTTCGAGGTCTACGTACTGGGTCGCGATCTGACCGTTCGCGGCGAGGGTGCGGATGAGTTCTTCGCTTGCCCAGAAACGTCCTTCACCGTGAGAGATCGGGACCGTGTGCAGGTCGCCCGCCCTGACGCCGGCGAGCCACGGAGATTTCGTCGAAGCGATGCGCGTGTGGACCATCATCGACTGGTGACGGCCGATGGCGTTGAAGGTCAGCGTCGGCGAATCGGGCGTCATTTCGTCCATGATCCTGCCGTAGGGCAGCAGACCGGACTTGACGAGCGCCTGGAAACCGTTGCAGATGCCGAGCGCAAGACCGTCGCGCTTTTCGAGCAGGTTCGTGACCGCTTCCTTGACGCGCGGATTGCGCAGGACCGCCGTGATGAACTTGCCGGAGCCGTCCGGTTCGTCGCCGCCGGAGAAGCCGCCCGGGATCATCAGGATCTGTGCGTTGTCAAGCAGCGCGACGAATTCGTCCACCGCATCGCCCAGCGCCTTCGTGTCGAGGTTGCGCAGAACGAAGATATGGCTTTCCGCGCCCGCCGCGTTGAAACGGCGCATGGTGTCGTACTCGCAGTTCGTGCCGGGGAAGACCGGGATGACGACTCTCGGATGCGCGACCGTGATCGGCGCGTGAGAAGCCGCGCGGAGATCGCAGGTGAACGCTTCGGTCTTTTCGGGCTTGACGGCCGCGACCTTCGTCGGGAAGACCTTTTCCAGCGTCTCCTCCCATGCGTCCTGAAGCTCCGCGAGCGAAACGGAGGTTTCGCCGAGCGTGAGCATTTCGTCCGAGGTGGTCTCGCCGATCAGCTCTCCGTCGAGCGCTGCGTCGGTCTCAACGATAAACGAACCGTAGGAAAGTCCGAACAGGACCGCCGTGTCGAGCGCTTTTCCCTTGAAGCCGATGCGGTTGCCGAAGCTCATCTTCATGAGTCCCTCGGCGACGCCGCCCGCGTCGACCGTGTAGATCGACAGCGCCCTGCCGGACGCCGCGATCTCGTGGATCTTTCCGAACAGTTCGCGAAGGGACGCGAAATCCGGGAGCCTGTCCGCCGTGTATGCAGGCTTAAACAGGTAAACTCTGCTGCCCGCTTTCTTGAATTCAGGGGTGATGATCTTCCTTGCGTCGTGCGCGGCGATCGCAAAGGAAACGAGCGTCGGCGGAACGTCGATCTTCTCGAACGTGCCGGACATGGAGTCCTTGCCGCCGATGGCTGCGATGCCAAGCTCGCACTGTGCCTTCAGCGCGCCGAGCAGAGCCGCCATCGGCTTGCCCCAGCGCTTCGGGTCGTTCTGGGTCTTCTCAAAATCCTCCTGGAAGGTCAGGTAAATCCTATCGAGCGGAATGCCGGCCGAGATCAGCTTCGCGGCGGATTCGACGACTGCGTACATAGCGCCGTGATACGGGCTCTTCTCGGAGAGGAAGGGGTCGAAGCCGTAAGCCATGACCGAAGTCGTATCGGTCTCACCCGACAGAACGGGGAGCTTGGCCGCCATGAACTGCGGCTGCGTGACCTGATAGCGTCCGCCGTAAGGCATGACGACCGTTCCCGCGCCGATGGTCGAGTCGAATTTCTCGACAAGTCCGCGCTGAGAGCAGATGTTGAGGTCGGAGATGAGCGCTTTCAGCGCCGACGCCGTGTCGGACGTATCGAGCGTTGCTGCGTAGCCGTCGAGGATGCCATCGGTCGAAACGTCGCCGATCTCGATCGTCGTGTGCTTTTCCGCACCGTTGGAGTTGAGGAATTCGCGGGACAGGTCGATGATGAACGTGCCGTTCCAGGTCATGCGGAGTCTGGCTTCCTCGGTAACGGTCGCCACGATCGTGGATTCAAGGTTCTCGCGCGAAGCGTAAGCGCGGAAGGTCTCCGCGTCCTCCTTTGCCACGACGACCGCCATGCGCTCCTGCGATTCGGAGATCGCAAGCTCGGTGCCGTCCAGACCTTCGTACTTTTTCGGGACCTTCGACAGGTCGATCAGAAGACCGTCCGCCAGCTCGCCGATGGCGACCGAAACGCCGCCCGCACCGAAGTCGTTGCAGCGCTTGATCAGACGGGTGACTTTTTCGTCGCGGAACAGACGCTGGATCTTGCGTTCCTCCGGCGGGTTGCCCTTCTGGACCTCTGCGCCGCAGGTGGTCAGGGAATCGGTCGTGTGCGCCTTCGAGGAACCGGTCGCGCCGCCGCAGCCGTCGCGTCCGGTGCGTCCGCCGAGCAGGATGATGACGTCGCCGGGGATCGGGCATTCGCGGATGACGTTCTTTGCGGGAGCCGCGCCGACGACCGCGCCGATCTCCAGATGCTTTGCGACGTAGTTCGGATGATACAGCTCATAGACCGCTCCGGTCGCCAGACCGATCTGGTTGCCGTAGGACGAATAACCGGCGGAAGCGCCGTGGGTCAGCTTGGACTGCGGCAGCTTGCCGGGGATGGTGTCGGCGACCGGCGTGCGCGGGTCTGCGCATCCGGTGACACGCATCGCCTGATAGACGTAAGCGCGTCCGGACAGCGGGTCACGGATCGCGCCGCCCAGACAGGTAGCGGCTCCGCCGAAGGGTTCGATCTCGGTCGGATGGTTGTGGGTCTCGTTCTTGAACATCAGCAGCCAGTCTTCGGGCTTGCCGTCGACCTCGACCGTGATGCGGACCGAGCAGGCGTTGATCTCCTCGGATTCGTCGAGGTTTTTCAGAACGCCGGTCTTTTTCAGATACTTTGCGGCGAGCGTACCCATATCCATCAGCGTGATGTTCTTATGGCGCTCTCCATAGACGAACTTTCTCTTTTCAAGATAGTCTTCGTAGGTTTCCTTTATGAAACGGCTGCCGATCTTCACGTCGTCAATGGCGGTCAAGAAGGTGGTGTGGCGGCAGTGGTCGGACCAGTACGAGTCGATCAGACGGATCTCGGAGATCGTCGGGTCGCGCTTTTCCTCGTCGCGGAAATACTTCTGGCAGAACACCACATCGTCGAAGTCCATCGCCAGCGCGTATTTTGCGAGAAAAGCGCGCAGCGCGGCGGCGTCCATCGAGATGAAGCCGTCGATGGTGTCGACCGTCGTCGGGATGTCGAACTTTTCGGCGAGCGTTTCGGGCTTTTCGAGCGAGGCCTCGCGGCTTTCGACCGGGTTGATGACGTATTTCTTGATCTTTTCGATCTCTTCGGCGGTCAGATCGCCGGAGAGGATGTAAACGCGGGCGGTACGGACGGCGGGACGCTCCTCATAGGTGATGAGCTGTACGCACTGTGCGCAGGAATCGGCGCGCTGGTCGAACTGACCGGGCAGATACTCGACCGCGAATACAACGTCGTCCTTTCCGGGGTTCAGCTCGTCGAAAATGATATCGCTCTGCGGCTCGGAGAAGATCGTGCGCTTTGCTTTTTCAAAAATCTCGGCGGAAATGCCTTCGATATCGTAACGGTTCAGTACGCGAAGTCCCGTCAGAGAGCCGATCATCAGGTTTTCGCGGATGTCCGCGGAGAGCGAGCGGGCTTCGACGGCATGGGCAGACTGCTTTTCAACAAAAATTCTATATACCATATCATGACTCCCTGTTCATTATTCAGATAGACGATTGTAAACTGCTCTGATGTGATGAACGTTATAATAAAATCCGTTTTTATGTCGGCTTTGCCGACATAAAAACACCTCTAAGGCGAGCTGGGGCGAGCCCTCGCGCCGATACGGGGAGAGCCGTCAAAACAAGTTTTGACGGCTTATAAAAACGAAGTTTTTATAAGCGGCGATAAGCGCGAGTACCGATTGTAAAACGAAGTTTACAATCGACTTTCAGACGATAAAGCCGGTGTATACTTCTCCGTCAAACCCGTTGAGCTTGACGAAACGGACCTGTCCCTGTAAATTTTCGCCGGTGATCACGGCGACCTCAAGAAATTCGGCGGTATGACCCGTCGCGCGTCCGTCCTCGCAGAGCTCGAACAGTACCTCGCGCTGCGTGCCGACGTAGCCCTCCGCAATGGAAAGCGCCGTTTCGCGCTGCGCGCCGCTCAGTCTGGCGGAACGCTCGATCTTGACCTCCTCCGGGATCTGATTCTCCATTTCGGCGGCAGAGGTGCCGGGTCTTCTCGAATAGGTGAAAATGTGAAGATGCGTGAAGCGGTTCCGGCGGATGAAATCGACCGTTTCGAGGAAATCCTCCTCGGTCTCGTCCGGGAAACCGACGATCACGTCGGCGGCGAAGGTAACGCCGGGGATGTGTTCTCTCAGATCGGCGATGACCTTTTCCGCCGTCTGCGCGTTGTAGCGGCGTCTCATGCCGGCCAGCGTCCGGCTGCTGCCGGACTGGAGCGCGATGTGAAAATGCGGAGCGAGATGCGTGAGCTTTGCGGCGCGTTCGACGAAATCGGGCTTCATCAGCGCCGGATTCATCGACCCGAGACGAATCCGCTCCACTCCTTCGATCCGATCGATGTCCTCGAGCAGATTCATCAGCCCGTAGCCGTCTTCAAAATCTCTGCCGTATGCGGCGGTCTCCACACCGGTCAGAACGACCTCGCGGTATCCGACGGCTGCCAGTCCCTTCACCTCGGCGATCACGTCGGCGGGGAGCTTGGAACGGACGTGTCCGCGCGCCTCCGGAATGATGCAGTAGGAGCAGCGGTTGTCGCAGCCGTCTTCGATTTTGATAAAAGCGCGGGTATGATCGGAGGAATGGATCATCATCGGTTCAAAAGCAGCGGAGCGGATATCGTCCACCTTGATATCGGCGGCGCCGTTTTTCTCTGCGGAATCCACAAGAGCCAGCGCCGCGTCCACCAGACGCAGCTTATTGGAGTTGCCGCAGATGAAATCCACGCCGTCG
Source organism: Eubacteriales bacterium (assembly GCA_045600005.1). Classification (GTDB taxonomy): domain Bacteria; phylum Bacillota; class Clostridia; order Oscillospirales; family CAG-272; genus Flemingiibacterium. The sequence goes on from JAZRXB010000325.1 coordinate 11,274, forward strand.
ATGCCGGCCGTCTTTCCGGGATTCAGCTGCGAATAACAGCCCGTGACGAGAATGAACGCTTCCGGGTTGTGACGGGCGGCGCGTCGGATCATCTGGCGCGTCTTGCGGTCGCTCTCCGCCGTCACGGTGCAGGTATTGATGACATAGATCCCGCACTTTTCGGAAAACCGTCCGATCTCAAAGCCGTGTTTTTCAAATTCCTCGGCAATCGCCGTGCTTTCGTATTGATTGACCTTACAGCCGAGCGTCATGATGCCGACCTTTCGGTACTTGCTGCTGGTTTCTATTTTTCCCACCTCAAAATCGTATGAAATATCGGTATACAAAACAATCTGATGATAATGTTTATATTGTAACATTTTTCACACGTTTAGTAAATATCCAATATGCCGAAGTTTTGCACATACTTCGGTTCATTCATGACGATTTTGAACAGACTAAACAATTTGCCGGTTTTGCTTTGTCATTATTAACAAAATAAGTTTGAAAATTCGGTGGAAATGTTCCGTTTTTTCTCTGCCTTTCCCGTCCCGGCAGACCGCAGACGGGAAGGGCGGATGATTATTATTTCAATTTTCGAGTAAATGCTCCTCGCGGTAGCAGGCGATCAGCTCGTCCGCCAGACCCTCGGCGTAGGTCAGCTCGCCCTCTCCGACGCGCAGACGCTCAGGCGGGAAGTCGACGATCGGCAGCTTTGCGCATTCCGCGATGCATTCGACCTGCGGAGCCGCCGTCTCGATGCCGCACGGGATAAACGGAGTATCCGCGCCGACGTTGGCGATCGCGTAATCGAGCTTGTTCAGCGACGCGGCGAACGGGTCGCCGTAGTCGCGGACCGTGCCGTCGTTCAGCGTGCCGACGATATGCTTGCGGTCGTCCTCGGTATAGGTGAGAACGCCCCTCTCGAACCGGTATTCAAAGATCGGCTGGACGGTCTTGTCAACGGCGTGCGCCGCGATGTAAAGCGCCTTCGCGCCGTTGTCGAAATCGCACGCGATCAGCGACGTGTCGAAGTTCTCGATCGGGTTCGCGCGGAAAAGCTGCGCCGTTACCTTCGCCGGAGCAAGGCTTTCGGTCATCGACGGACCGAGCGTGAAGAACAGGTTGTGCAGATAATGCGCAGTCGCGTTGTTGGCAACGCTGTCGAGGATCAGCGTGCCGTCCGCGCCGGCTTTCTTTCCCGCCCAGCCGCTGCCGCGGTGGAAATACGCCTTGTTGCGCGGCCAGAGCGTCAGCGTCTTGAGGAAGACAGGCTTACCGTAAACGCCCGACAGAACATCCTTTTTCATCGCAAGGATCGCGTCGCTGTGCGACCACTGATAGCCGATCATGACGAATTTTCCCGCTTCATCGCGCGCTTTTTTCAGTGTTTCCACGTCCCGCACGTCGCCGGTCAGCGGCTTTTCGCACAGAACGTTCGAGCCGTGCGACAGCGCGCAGAGGATCTGACGGGTGTGGAACTGGATCGGCGTCGAGATCACCGCGAGATCGCAGCTCTTCTCCGCGTAGAACGCTTCGAGAGAATCGTAGATCTTCCAGCCCCTTGCTTCTATGTCCGCCAGACGTTTGCACGCCTGCGGAAAGGGCTCGACCAGACCTTCGACCGTAAAGCGTCCGTCATCCGCCTCCGCCAGCAGTTTTTTCAGATAGCCGTCACCGTAGCCGCCGATCCCGGCGAGCATTACTTTCACCTTGTTCATGTTCTTTTCCTCCTGTCAGTTCTTTTTCTGTGTTCCGAGATTTTTTAACGTGTCCCCGGCGATCCGGTAGACGGTCCAGTCCTCCATCGGTTCGGCGCCCATCGAGCGGTAGAAGTCGATGCTCGGCCGGTTCCAGTCGAGACACCACCATTCAAACCGTCCGCAGCCCCGTTCGACCGCGATCCGGGCAAGCTCGGTCAGAAGCCCCTTGCCGTAGCCCTTTCCGCGGTACTCCGGTTTGACGAACAGGTCTTCGAGATACAGTCCCGCTCTGCCGAGGAAGGTCGAAAAATTGTGAAAAAACAGTGCGAAGCCGACCTCCGTGCCTTCCGCGACGCAGAAAATGACCTCCGCCTTTTTCCGGTCGAAAATCCATTCTTCGAGAAGCGCTTCCGTTGCGACCACCTGATCGGACATCTTCTCGTATTCCGCCAGCGCTTTGATAAAGGAAAGAATCAGCGGCGTATCTTTCCGTTCGGCAAACCGAAATTCCATTTTTTCCTCCCGCCGTCCCACCGGCTTTTTCGTTTTTCTTTCATCATTTATTATAAAACCGGCAGCCGCGTTTGTCAATGCGGCTGCCGGTATTTTGGAGTTTATCGTGCGAAATCGTCAGAATCGGTCGTAAATCTAAGCATGAAATAGAGCGCCCAGTCCTGATCGTTCGCATACGGGTCCCAGAAAGACCCCACCTGCCCGTTGACCGTGTAGGGGAAGACGAACGCACAGGATGCTCTGCCGTCCGGGAAGAACATCGAAAGCGGTCCGCGCATCGAATCCTCCGCGCGTTTCAGATACTTCTCGTCTCCCGTCAGCTTGTAGTAGCTGAAGAACGAGTTTCCGGTCAGCGCGCTCCAGTAGTGCGGGAAGGTGTCGCCATAGCATTTTCTTTTGCCGAACCAATAGCCGTCCCAGTGACGGAGCGCGACCTCGTTCATATGGTAATCAGGCTGCATTCCGTTGAACTTTTCGAGAATATCGAGCTGTTTTACCGCGCCTTCGAGATACTTCTTCTCCTCGGTCAGGCGGCAGAATTCGAGCATCAGCTCGGCGGCGGGCGCGACGATGCTCTGTTCGTAGTGGACCTCGTGCGGCGGATAGTCCGTTCCGATCCCGTACAGCGTGTCGGCGTGCTGACGGAAGCAGCCGGTCAGCTTCTCTGCCAGTCCGTTCATGCCCTCGGCTTCAAGATACTTCACCAGACGGTAATACGGCGTTTCAAACGCATAGAAATGCGCGCCGCCCGCCGCATAGTAGGCAAGCGAAGCCTTCGCCGCGTCGGTCAGGTACTTCGGGTCGCGCCGGTACAGGTACAGCTCGGTGAAGAACAGCACCATCCACGGATAGTTGTACAGCCGTACCCGCTCGTTATTATGCAGATAATCGTTGAAGGTCTCGCCGGTCTCGGCGTCGAAAATCTCGCGGTAAACGAACGCCGTGTAGCGGTCGAGGCTCGCTTCGAGCTTCGCGTCGGGATGCTTCATCAGATACCGGATGATCAGCAGCGCCATGCCGCAGCGCTCGCGGGCGGCGTTGTGGTCGCCGTTGGTATCGTAGCGCATATGCTCTTCTTCGTTGTCGTATTCGAGATACGCGCCGTCGAGATGAGAGCCTTCGCAGAGATACTGCTGACGCGACGCGATGAATCCGCAGCGGACCTTCGCCAGCGTCCACAGCTCCGGCAGGACATTCACCGACGCATAGGTCGACACGCCGCCGACCGTCACGTCATAGCGCCGCTCGCCTGCGGCGTCCGCTTTTTCGCAGACCGTGACGATCCCGTCCTTCACCTCGAACGGGACCGCTTCGCCGTCCCGCGTGACCCGGACGTCCGCATCCGACAGTGCCTTCGCGCCGCGGATCGTCAGTCGGATCGGCTCGCCTTCAAACAGGACGTACCGTTCGGCGTCGATCCTGACAAAACGCGGATCCAGTTCCATCGCCTTCCGGAAGAAATCTTCCTTTCCGTCGTGCCAGAACAGCCTCCATTCGACCGTCAGGGTCTGTCCCGGTTCGAGAACGGCGGGCGACGGATGCAGGATGATGTCGCCCCGGTCGTTGCTCATGCGCTTGAGGTCGCGTTCGACGCTGTACGAGCCGAGCGAGCCTTCGGTCAGCACCAGACCGAGATGCGGTCCGAAGCCGCCCATCCGCAGCGCCAGCACCCAGCTGACCTCGCCGCCGCAGAAAACGTGCGCGTGGCAGCGGTTGGTGATGCAGTCCGACCCGTTCAGATATTCGTCGTTGAAGGTGGCATAGATCGAAATATCGAAAAGCGAGGTGAAGATGACCTGTTCCGTCGTATTCGTAAAGGTATAGCGTTCGGTGATCACGCCGTCCGCTTCGGTCTGTTCGCATTTCGCTTCCAGCCCCTTTTTGCAGACGACCGTTCCCCATTCCTTCGCGCCCTCGACCCAGTTCATGCGGTGCGGGTCGAGCGGATGAATCAGTTCCTTCATGTTCGATTCCTTTCCCGGGCAGCCGGTTTATTCGCCGAGCAGCGCGTTGACCTTTTCACGAAGCGTGAGCAGATAATCCATCCCGTGCGGATAGGATGCGAAGGTCATCGGCTCCTCGCAGCCCTCCTCGATGAGCGCCAGCACCTTTTCGCGTCCGAGCTTTCTTTCGAGCAGCTTCAGCGCGCGCAGGTCCTGCAAAGCCTCGTAGAACATCGCGCCGTGCAGCGAGTAGCGCGCCTTTCCGTCCTCGCCCGGATACACGACGAGCGTGTCTCCTGCCGGAACGAAATAGTCGCCGCAGGTGTCGGTATAGGGGTTCAGCGGATGGAGCGAGCCCTGGCTGTACCAGAAGTTGAAGCCCCACTGTAAGAAGCCCCTGATCTCGAACTTGTAAAGCTGTTCGCCGAGGATGCGCGTGCGCTGACCGGGCATGGCGACGAAACGGTTCGAGACGTTCACCGCCTGACCGCAGCAGTAATAGGTCCAGAGATCCGGCACGTGATTTTCAAGGAAGGGCGTGATGTGATTGGTCGCGGGGATCGGCGTGGTGCAGGCGCCGGTCGCGTAGAAGTCGTAGTTCGACAGCGCGTCCATCATGTGGTAGCCTTCGAGAATGTCGGCGACAAGAGCCTTCGCCTTCATGTAGCTTTCGAGCTGCGTCAGATTCGGCTCGTCCGAAATGTGGAACCAGCACTGTCTGTCGATACCGAGCTCCTTCAAGTGCGCGACAAGCTCTCCTGTGAACGCGCGGATGAAGGTCTTATACTCGTCTCCGGTCGAATCGGTGTCCCAGCCGAAAATGCGTTTGATCTCGCCGTTCACGTCGGCGACGACCTTCGGCGCGTGGATGGCGCCCCACTGAGAGAACAGGTGCGAAATTTCAAAATAGCGGAAGCCCTTTTCCTTCGCGAGCTTCACATAGCGGTCGAGCTTTTCATAGCCGAACACATAGCCGTCGTCCGTCACTTTGATATCGACGAGCTGAACGGTCGGACGCTCGTGACCGACGGCAGTGTCGAGCGGCGGGGTGAGGACCGGCGTCAGGAGCATATTGAGTCCGCTGCGGCGGGCAGCTTCCATGTAATTGCCGATCAGCTCCCAGTGCCGTTCGCTGAAAATTTCGCAGCCGTAATAGGTCGCGATGCAGTCGTTGTGGAACCAGTGCGTGACGATCATCTCGTCTTCGGGCAGCATGGCGTCGATAACTCTGACCGAAAGCGTCGAAGCGGTCTTCTCCTCGCCGATCGTGACGGTAAAGGTCACGTCATAGGTGCCGGGCGTCAAACCGTCGGTGTTCTCGATGGTGACGAACAGCGAGCGCAGCTGTCCGTGTACGACCACCAGCGGCAGCTTCATGTCGAACGGAAGCAGCAGGTCGGGATACAGACCCGGCTCGGTGCGCAGATAATTGTCGTCGTGCGCGTTCGGATAGGCGGGCAGCGTGACCGGCACAGGCTCCACCTTGGAGATGGTCATGCTGTCGAAAAGCGGGCTGTCGACCGTCAGATCGGCATACTGCTTGGGCGACGCGCTGAGCTGGTCGTAGGTGTAGGCAAACTGGAAGGAGAGACGTTCGTTGCGGCACATGGAGATCTGCGTGAGCGTCTTTTTGTCCTCGATCTTTTCGTCGAGGAAGCACTTCTCGACAGAGGGAAGGAATTTTGTTCTGATTTCAGGCATGATGTTGCGTTCCTTTCATGATGATATATAACAGAGCGTACCGTTTTCACGCCTGAGGCGCGAAGGTCAGCTCGGCGTTTGTCCTGATCGAATCAAGCAGCGCTTCGGGTGAGAAGACCGCGCCCGGCGCTCTGCCGCCGGCATACTGCTCAAACACGAGGATCGTGTTGTTTTCACGTAAAAGCTCGCCAGGAATATACAGCGTGTCCTGCGGACCGATCGCCCAGTACCGTCCGAGCGGGAAGCCGTTGACCCAGACGGCGCCCTTCGTCATCGGCGCTCTGCCGTCCGGCACGCCGCCGCGGAAGCGGAGGAAAGCGTCCTCGCCCGGCTTCGCCGCGAAATGTCCGCGGAAGAAGCGGGGACCGGTCTCACCGACCGCACAGTCAGCCGTGATCGGCGTTTCGGGTTTCAGCCGGGCGACTGAACCATCCCGCAGCGGAAGCGTGAAGATCTCCCAGTTCATGACGATGCCGCGGTTGTACATCACACCGCCGCTCTTATACTTCACATCGAGACGCACGCAGCCGAGGATGCCCTTCTTTTCGTACAGCATATGGTAGCCGTAGCAGATTCGTCCGAGATTCTCGACCAGAATGTCGACCTGCGCTTCCTTGCCCGGAACATCGAAGACGAGCGGCTCGCACGGACGCTCGCGGTAGTACGTCGCGCGGTAAACGCCGTCGATAAAGATATCCGCCCGGTCGTGCAGACCGTCGATGTACAGGATATAGCTCGAATCCGGGTCGGTGCGCAGGAGCTTCGTGCGGTACAGGATGTAGCCGTAGTCCTGATCGAGCGATTCCATCGAGCGGACGCCGCCCGCCTTCACGCGCTTTTCGCAGACCGTCTCCATCACCGCCGGGTCAAACAGCTCGGCGCTGCCTTCCCAGACGATCTCCTCCGGCGTCTGGACCGGCGGCTTTTCGGGAACGGGCGGCAGCTCGTCGAGGCTCATGCCGCGCCATGCCGCCAGCGCTTCGCGGCATTTGAAGTATTTTTCGGTCGGCGTGCCGTCCTCGCTGACCGGCGCGTCGGTGTCGTAGCTCGTCGTGAAGGGCATGAAGCGGTTCGGCTCGCCCTTCGTCGGCAGACGGTAGGTCGAATGGTTCGCGCCGGAAAAGAAGCCGAAGCTCGTTCCGCCGCAGAACATATAGAAGTTGACATACGCGCCGGTTTCCAGCGCTTCGCGGTAATTCTTCGCCACGGTCTCCGCGCTCTGACGCGCCGGAACGCCGCCCCACTGCATCGCACAGCCGCCCCAGAATTCGGACACATAGACCGGGAAATCCTGCTGGAAGCGGCGGAGCTGCTTCACTGCGGCGGGAACGTTGCTCCGAAGGTCGATGCAGGACCAGATCTCCGGGAAGCCGCCGAAGATCTGCTTGTACATATCGGGACCGCCCGCCGTGAAGAACGGCACGTCGATGCCGAATTCGCGGTACATTTTTCCAAGCTCGCGCAGATACTCGAGATCCATGCCGAAGCTGCCGTACTCGTTTTCCAGCGCGACCGCGATGACCGGACCGCCGTTCGTCGACAGCATCGGCACGATCTCACGGCAGAGCCGTTCGGTATAGGCGCGGCAGTGCGCAAGATAGCTTTCATCCGAAGTGCGCGGGCAGACGCCGTCCTCTTTCAGAAGCCAGTACGGAAGTCCGCCGAAATCGCACTCCGAGCAGATATAGGGCGCGGGACGGAGCATGACGTAAAGCCCCTCCTCCGCGCACATTTCGAGAAAGGCTTTCAGGTCGAGATTTCCTTCAAAGCAGAATTTCCCCTTCTCCGGCTCGTGGAGATCCCACGGGACATAGGTCTGCACGGCGGTCAGACCGAACGCCTTCATCAGCTTTAAGCGATAGCGCCAGCCGCCGGTCAGCGTGCGGAAATAATGGAAGTCGCCGGACGCGAGATAAAAATCTTCTCCGCCGAGCGTCAGACGGTCGGGAAGAATGGTCATAAGCTGTTTTTTCATGATAATATGCCTCCTGTCAGCAAGATGGTTCCAAAGACTGCGGTCATTATTTCAAAAAACCTGTTTCTATCCTATCACACTTTTCTCTGCCGTGCAAGGCACAAAATGCGCATCCTTGTGGACAAAATGAACCTCAGCGGTTTTTCCACGTGGACGGCGCGAACAGCAGGATCAGCGGGAAGATCTCAAGCCGTCCCGCCAGCATATCGAAGGACAGGATCAGCTTGGACACGCCCGACAGTCCGCCGAAGCTCCCCATCGGTCCGACCGCGCCGAGTCCCGGTCCGATGTTGTTCAGACAGGCGGTCACGGCGGTGAAGCCGGTCACAAGGTCGCACCCGTCGATCGCTTCGAGGAAGAACAGCGACGCGCCGAAGATCATGATATACACGATAAGGAAGGAGGACGCGCTGCGAAGAGTCTCGCGCTCGGCGGGCTTGCCCTCGAAATTGATCGAAACGACCGCACGGGGATGCAGCATATACTTGATCTCGCGCAGACCGGTCTTCATCAGAAGCAGGACGCGCCCGACCTTGATGCCGCCGCCGGTCGAACCCGCCATCGCGCCGCAGAACATCAGCAGGACGAGGATCGTCTTCGAGAGCGCGGGCCATTCGTTGAAGTCGCAGGTCGAAAAGCCGGTCGTCGTGATGATCGAAGCGACCTGGAAGAACGCATAGCGAACGCCGTTCGCCGCGCCGCCTACCGAGCGGCTGATATCGAACGCGATGAGAGCGGTCGCGGCTGTGACGATGCCGGCGTACCAGTGAAGCTCCTCGCTTTTCACCGCTTCGGCGAAATGTCCGATGACAAGGAAATAATACAGGTTGAAGTTCACGCCGAACAGCACCATGAAAATGCCGATCACGTAATCGAAATACGCGCTGTCGTAGAACGCGATGCTGTCGTTCTTGATGCCGAAGCCGCCCGTTCCGGCGGTTCCGAACGACGTGAGCAGACTGTCGAACAGCGGCATCCCGCCGATGAGCAGCAGCACGACCTGGATCGCCGTCATGATGATGTACAGACCGTACATGATGCGCGCGGTCCGGCTGAGTCTGGCGACCAGCTTGCCGACCTTCGGTCCGGGGACCTCGGCGCGCATGACGTGCATCATGTTGCCCGACCGGGTGTCCGCCTGCGGCAGGATCGCCATGACGAAGACCAGCACGCCCATGCCGCCGATCCAGTGCGTAAAGCTGCGCCAGAACAGGATGCCGCGATCGAACTCCTCGATGGCGGGCACAACGCTCGCGCCGGTGGTCGTAAAGCCCGAAACGGATTCAAAGAAGGCGTCGATGAAGCTGTCCATGTATCCGCCGATGACGAACGGCAGCGCGCCGATCACCGACAGGATGATCCATGACAGTCCGACCGTGACAAAGCCCTCTCTGGCGAAGATCGCTTTCTCCTTCGGACGGAAAAACGTCATGACCGTTCCGATCACAAGCGAAAGAATGATCGGGATCAGGAAAACCGGAAGCCGTCCCTCTCCGTAAATCAGCGAGCAGATCATCGACGGCAGCATCAGGACCCCTTCGGTCTGGATGATGCGTCCGATGATGTAGACAATCATTCTGTAATTCATACGCCGCCTCAGCCGAGAATATCGGTCAGATCGCGCAGCTTTTCCTCGCTGTGCGCCACGACGATCACGCTGTCGCCCGCTTCGATGGTGTCCGCGCCGTGCGGGTAAAGGATGCGTCCGCCGCGGATGATGCAGGCGAGCAGCAGATTCTTCCGCAGCCGCATTTCCTTGATCGGCACGCTGAGGAAGCCGAAGCCGTCGGACGCGGTGAATTCGAGCGCTTCCACGCTGTCGTCGACCAGACGGTAGAGCGTCTGGATCGAGCTGCCGTCGGAGTTTTCGATGCCGCGCAGATAGCGCAGAATGTTGTTGGACGAGATGTTCTTCGGCGAGACGATGCAGTCCAGTCCGATGGTCGACAGCATCTTCATCATGTCGAGATGATTGATCTTGGTGATCACCTTATCGACCTTCCGCGTTCCGGCGAACATGGAAATAATGATGTTTTCCTCGTCGATGCCGGTCAGCGAGACGAGCGCGTCGACCTGATCGACGCCTTCCTCCAGCAGCGTGTCGCTGTCGGTGCCGTCTCCGTTGATGATCATCGCCTTCGGCAGAAGCTCCGAGAGCTGTTCGGCGCGTTCGCGTTCGCGCTCGACGATCTTGACCTGAATGCCGAGAGAAATCAGCATTTCAGCGAGATAAAACGCGATCTTGCCGCCGCCGACGATCATGACGCTGCGGATCCGCTTTTCGGCGATGCCGAGCGCCTTGAAGAACGAAACAAGCTCGGGGTGCGACGCGGTGATGTAAATGACGTCGTTCTCCGCCAGCACGAAATCGCCGGACGGGATCGTCACCTTGTCTCCGCGCCGGACCGCGCAGACCAGCACGCTGACCTTATAGATCGACGACAGCTCGGACAGCCGTCTGCCGCAGAGCGGATGCTCCCGGTCAAGCATGATCTCCACCATGTCGACCGAACCCTTGGCGAAGGTATCGACCTTGAGCGCCGCCGGGAACTGGATGATGCGCAGGATCTCATGCGCCGCGTCGTATTCGGGATTGACGACCATCGAAATGCCGAATTCGCTCTGCATGGCGGTGATCTGTTCGCCGTATTCGGGATTGCGGACGCGGGCGATGGTGTGCTTCGCGCCGAGATGGCGGGCGATCATGCAGCAGAGAATGTTCAGCTCGTCCGTCGCCGTGACGGCGATGAGCAGATCGGTATCCTTTACGCCGGCTTCCTCCAGCACCTTATTGCTCGCGCCGTTTCCGGCGACGCCCATGACGTCGTATTCGTTCACGACGTTTTCGATGATCTGCTGGTCGGTGTCGACGACGATCACGTCGTGACCTTCTTTGGAAATATGAGAGGTGAGAAGACTTCCGACCTTGCCGCAGCCTACGATAATGATCTTCATATCGTTTCGTTTCCTTAATGTTTCAGAGTTGAATTTCCATTCCTGCTTTCACGGAATATCTATTCTTATATATTGTAATCCATTCCGCGCCGGATTGCAAGAGCATACGCTTACTTTTTTCGGATTTCGGCAATTTCTCCGCAGAATATGAACAAACAGAGCGGGATTTGTAAAGAATCCGCCATTTTGGGGAAAGCTCTTGACAACGGAGGAACTGTATGGTATCCTATGTGTGTACTATCACAGTTAATACAGTTAGAACAGTATTCGTATCCGCAGAAAGGAGACCGACCACCATGGGCGTCATCACCGTCGATACCCGCGACCGCAAGCCGATCTGGGAACAGCTGGTCGAGAACATCCGCCAGCTTGTCCTGCGCGGCGTGCTGAAACCGGACGAACAGCTTCCCAGCGTCCGCACGCTCGCCGGAGAGCTTGCCATCAATCCCAACACTATTCAGAAAGCCTACGCAGAGCTGGAACGGCTCGGCATCATCTGCTCCATGCAGGGACGCGGCAGCTTCATTTCGGGAAGCGTTTCCGCACTCTTTGACGCACGGCGTTCACAGCTCTGCGAAGAAATGGAGCGCCTTTTCACCGCCGCAAAGGAAGCGGGCGTTTCGCTTTCCGACATCATCGGGACCGCCGAGCGCATCTTCGCGTCCTCCGCGCCCCAGAAAGGAACCGCATTATGATTCAGATCAGTCAGGTATCCATGAGCTATGATAAGCTGCTCTCCCTGCGCGGCGTCAGCATGACCGTAAAGAACGGCTCGATCTTCGGGCTGATCGGCTCGAACGGTTCGGGCAAATCCACGCTGCTGCGCATCCTGTGCGGCGTTATCCGTCCCGACAGCGGCACGGTCCGGTACGACGACCGCCCCGTCTGGGAAAACGAAGCCGTCAAGCAGGAGATCTTCTACCTCTCCGACGAGCAGTATCTCATCCCGCACTGCACGATCCACGACATGGTACGCCTGTACCGGTCGGTCTATGCAGACTTCTCCGACAAGACCTTTGAAAAGCTGCGCGGCGTCTTCCAGCTCGACTGCGACCGCAAGATCAATACCTTTTCCAAAGGCATGAAAAAGCAGGCGTCGGTCATGCTCGCCCTCTCGACCCGGCCGCGTTATCTGCTCTGCGACGAGACCTTCGACGGACTCGACCCGGTCGTCCGCCAGCTGGTCAAGCGCATCCTCGCCGAGGAATCCGCCGAGCGCGGCATGACGACGATCATCGCTTCCCACAACCTGCGCGAAATGGAGGACATCTGCGATACCGTGGCGCTGCTGCACAAGAGCGACCTCGTGTTCGTCCGCGAGCTTGACGACATGAAGCTCGGCATCCACAAGGTTCAGGCGGTCTTCGAGGGAAGCTTCGACGCGGAAATGCTCTGCCCGCTGTCGGTCATCCACTACGAGCGGCGCGGCAGTCTCGTCACCTTCGTCGCGCGCGGGACCAGAGAGGATATCGAAGCGCATATTTCCGCGCTGTCTCCCACCTTCTTCGAGACCATCCCGCTCACGCTCGAAGAGATCTTCATCAGTGAAATGGAGGAAAAAGGCTATGACTTTGACAAGCTCATCGACTGAACATAAGCTGCGCCGTCTGCCGCTGTTCACCTTCCAGCTGCGTCAGAACTGGACGCTGATGCTGTTCTGTGCCGTCGCGGACTTCTTCATGCTGCCCGTGCCGCTGCTCATGATGGTCAGCGAACGCGCTTCGCGCCGCTATTCCTATAACAGCGAGATGTCTCCGCTCGACTTCCTGAAAAACGATATCCTCGACTGGAGCAGCGTCATGCGGATGTACGTCGTCCCGATCACGGCGTTCGCCGCGCTGATGGTCTGCACGCTGCTGTTCCGTTATATGATGAACAAGTCGTCGGTCGACTGCTTCCATTCGATCCCGGTCAGACGCGAACGGCTTCTCACCGGTCAGCTCGCCGTCGGTCTGATCCTCGTCTTCCTGCCTCTGCTCGTCATGATGCTCGTCTCGGCGATCATCATCCTCGCCAGCGGCGCGATGACCGCAGACACGGCTTTCAACATCCTGATGGCGCTCAAGGACACGCTGTTCTACACGCTTCTCGTCTACTCCCTGACCGCGCTGATCGGCGCGGCGAGCGGCGTTTCGGCGGTTCAGGCGATCTTAACCGGCATTGCGCTGTTCATTCTGCCCGCGCTCTATGCTTCCACCGTCGTCTTCCTCGAGCTGTTCACCGAACGGATGTGGACCGACTACTATCTCAGCTCCTACTGGATCAAGATGATGTCTCCGCCGCTGCGGTTCTTCATCGATTATGACATTTCGCTCACACTCGGCGAATGCGTCGCCTATACGCTCGTCAGCGCGGCGCTTTTCACGGCGGCTTACCTCGTCTACCGTTTCAGAAAGAGCGAGCGCGCCGGGGAATCGGTCGTGTTCCGTCCGCTCGGCGAGGTCATACGCTTCACGCTCGTCTATCTGATGACGATCCTCGGCGGACTGTTCTTTAACCTGATGATGGGGAATATCTTCTGGACCTTCTTCGGCATGATCTGCGGCGCATTCCTCACGTCGATGATCGTCAATACCATCCTCCACAAAACCGCCCGCGCCATGTTCCGCAACATGAAGGCGCTGCTCATCTATCTGGCGATCATCACCGTCATCGTCATCGGACTCTACATCTCCGCCGCCTGCGGTCTGGACACGAACGTTCCCGCGCCCGGCTTTACGTCCCATACGGAGGTCGTACTCGGCGAAGGGACCGGACTGTTCGACTTTGACGACCGCGAAACGGTCAGGGCGCTGTATCAGCTGTACAATGACAGCCTTGAAATGGACCCCGACGACATCTGGCACACGCCGGTCACGCTTCAGTTCGTCTTCCATCCCTTCATCGGCTTCCCGGTCGCAAAATCCGTCACCGTCTGGAATTTCTCCGCGCTCAGCGGCTCCGAGGAGGTCCGTTCGCTTCTCAAAACGGTCGCCGACGACCCTGATTTTTCAAAGCAGTACCGCGAAATGCTGACTGACGCCCGCGATAAGATGACTGACCGTACCAGACTCTATGATGCTTCCCTCCTTGACAAAAGCGGAAAGCTCATCGCCGTGGACGGCTACTATAACTCTGATTACCGCGATGATTATGATCAGCTCATAAACGCTCTGTTCGATTCGCTCATCGCGGACGCGGAGAACCTCTCCTACGACTGGTTCCAGTCGCCGATCATCGGCTACCTGCGGTTCCAGTCGACAGATAAGGTCCTCCAGGACTACTCCACGCTCGTCCCGCTGTATGCCGACCACGCGCCCGATCTCTCCCTGCTGTCGGGTACCGACTTTGATTTCCATAAGCTCGCGGAAGCCGCCGCCGGGTTGATCGACGAGATCGTCGTCACGGACCAGACAAACGGAAAAACAAAGATCTTCACGAATAAATCCGACCTCTTCGATATCCTCACGTCGGTCCTCAGCTTCTCGACCGAAAACCGCTTCGATATGTCGGCTGTCACCGCCGCGGAAGCGCGTTACCTCGTGGAATTCAAGTACGAGGTCTGGTCGGAACTGAAGGAATATCAGTACGGACGGTCCATCACGACGAATTTCCTCAAGGACCGCGTCCCGGCGTGCGTGACGAAAGCTCTTCCGTGACCGTTTTCCGAAATAATCTCCGTTTCCGAATATGTTTCGTAACGAGCCCCCTTGACTTTTTCCTGATTTGCGGTATAATGGATGAGTATTCCAGTATACCGCAAATCAAAGCAGAAACGGAGCCATTATGAACCTGTCAGCCGAAAACGAGCGCCGCAACCACATCGCCTATATCATCGAAGCCGCGCTCGAATACTTCATCAGCATCCTCATCACCGACGCCTTCATCGCCACCCTGCTCACACAGAACGGTTTTTCCGATACTGCCACCGGCATCGTCACGCAGCTCGCGTCGCTCGCCTTCATCGCGCAGCTCTTCTCGGTCTTCTACCGCAAGAAGACCGGCATGAAGCGCTTCGTCACGATCATGCACCTGGTCAACCAGCTCATGTACGTGACGCTCTACATGATCCCCGGCATTTCGCTTCCGTCCACGGTCAAGGGCGCGCTGATCGTCGTCATGTTCCTCGGCGGTCACATCGTCGCCAACATCGTCTCGCCCTACAAGCTGTCGTGGCTGATGTCCTTCGTGCCGGACAGCACGCGCGGACGCTTCACCGCCAACAAGGAGATCGTCTCGCTCATCGGCGGCATGATCTTCTCGTATGTCATGGGTTCCCTCTCCGACCACTACAACGAGATCGGGGAAGAAAGCACCGGTATGCTGATCTGCGGCGTCACGATCTTCGTGCTGTCCGCGCTGCATCTGATCTCCCTGCTCTGCATCAAAGAGCGTCCGGCAGAAGAAAATGAGCCCGTTCCCGAAAAGGTCGATATGTGGAAGGCCGTCCGCGGGACCTTCACCAACAAAACGCTGATGAAGGTGCTTCTCGTCGACATCATCTGGCACTTTGCGACCGGCATTTCCACGTCGTTCTACGGCGTCTACAAGATCAACCAGCTCGGCTTCTCGCTGCGCTACGTCTCGATCCTCAGCATCATGTACTCGCTCTCCCGCGTCCTGTTCTCGCGCTTCTTCGGCAAGCTGGCAGACAAGACCTCGTGGAGCCGGATGCTGACCATCTGCTTCACCGTCGCCGCCGCCGCGTTCTTCCTCAACATCTTCACCGTTCCGTCGAACGGCAAGGTCATGTTCGCCGTCTACTACTGCACCTACGCGGTCGCCATGGCGGGCATCAACAGCGGTCTGATGAACATCATCTTCGACTATGTGCCGTCCCACGACAAGGGCAACGGAGAACGCGCAGCCGCGCTCGGCATCAAATACGCGGCAGGCGGACTTTCCGCTTTCTTCGCCGCGCTGGTCGGCGGCGTTATCCTGTCCTCTATTCAGGGCGCGGGCGATATGCTCGGTTCCCTGCACGTCTATGCGCAGCAGGTCCTGTCCGCCATCGCGTTCGTATGCTGCGCGGGACTGGTCGTGTACATGAAAACCGTCGTCACGAAGCTGAAAAAGTAAAACCCTGCCTTCATCCGGCACGGGACCGCTTATCCTTTGAAATAAGCGGTCCCGTTTATTTGTCATGAAAACCTTTTTCGCTTTTTCGCATTTTTGTTTCCATTCTGTGAACCTTCTGCAAAAAAACGCTGATTCCCCTTGCAATCCGGGGAAAGAAACATTATAATAGTAGTGTTGCCCAATTCTGCCCTCGTGCCGGGGGCAGAATTATTTTTTCAGGGAAAGGAAGTTGTCTTATGCTGAAACGACTGGCGGGCTGTATCAGGGAATACAAAACGCCCACCATCCTCACACTGATCTTCATCATATGCGAAGTGATCATCGAAGTCTTCATTCCGTTCATCACGGCGGATATGGTCAACCAGATCAAAGCCGGCGCGGAAATGGCGCTCATCATCCGGACCGGTCTGTTCCTCATTCTTCTGGCTGTTCTGTCGCTCTCCTGCGGCGGGATCGCCGGTTACACCTGCGCGAAGGCTTCCGCCGGATTTGCGAAAAATCTCCGTTCGGACCTTTTCCGCAAGGTGCAGTCCTACTCCTTTGAGAACATCGACAAGTTCTCCTCCACGTCCCTTGTCACCCGTATGACGACCGACGTCGGCAACGTCCAGATGGCGTTCATGATGATCATCCGCGCGGCCGTTCGCTCACCGCTGATGTTCATCTTCTCCATCACCATGGCGGCCATCATGGGCGGGAAGCTGGCTCTCACCTTTGTGGTAGTCATCCCTGTGCTTATTTTCGGTCTGCTGACGATCGCGAAGTACGCTATGCCCGCATTCCGCGCCGTATTCAAAAAGTACGACAAGATGAATGAGTCCATCGAGGAAAACGTCCGCGGCATGCGCGTCGTCAAGGGCTTCTCCCGGGAAGAATACGAGAAGGAGAAGTTTGCGAAGGCCTCTGACAACATTCGTAAGGATTTCACCCATGCCGAGCGCATCGTCGCCCTGAACGGCCCGCT
>JAZRXB010000326.1:0-5109 GCA_045600005.1 Eubacteriales bacterium
GCTGGTGCAAACAGGAGGCCGACAAAAAAAAAACCCGCCGTATCGGACGCAGTCCACGTCCGATACAGCAGCCGCACAGACACAAAAAGCGTCCGTGCGGCGGATTCATCTGCCAAACAGCAGCTTCCGCGTCTCCGGCAGACGGGCGAGCAGGATCACCGCCGCCGCCGTGAACACCATTTCGGGGAGCATGAACGCTCCGTTGTAGACGATCGACCAGCCGACCGCCGAATAGCCCTCGCCGCGCCATTCCGCGAACAGCAGCACGCCTGACAGAAAATGGCAGACGAACCGCGCCGCCATCGAAAGCACGACGCCGACCGTCATGCCGAACCACCCTGCCCCGCAAAACAGCCCGGTCAGCCCGAGCGACGTGTACGCGAGCAGATAGTCGAGCAGAATACAGCCGATCAGCACGACCGGCGTCAGTCCCCAGCCGACCGCCTCGCCGATGCCGAGCATCAGCTGTACGACCGAGTAGACGAACGCCGCGCCGAAGCCCCAGCCCGGTCCGTGGCGGAACCCGACAAGGCAGATCGGCAGCATACTCAAAAGCGTCACCGACCCGCCGAGCGGCTGTTTCCAGATGATGATGAAGCTCAGCACGGTCGCCAGCGCGACCATGACCGCGCATTCGACCAGCTTGTGCAGTTTTGCGGACAAAAAAACCACCTTCAAACAAAAAATTCTCCAAACGGAATCATCCGCCCGGAGAAACACGGTCAACATTCTCTCCCTACGCCGGAATTACCCGTACAGGTTCATTGGGTTCGGACTTGCGTCCGTCTCAGCTACTCGATTCGCACCCCGGATGTTCAGTTTTGAAGTGATTTTATTATACCGCAGGCGCGGGCGTTTGTCAATCGTCAGTTTTCACAAAAGCGCGGTCCGCCGTGCGAAAAATCGGAACTTTTCACGTTTTTCCGCGTCTTATCATATAGAAGGAAAATCCAACAGGAGGCGGACCCATGACCGGAAAGGAAACCTGCGCCATCTTGAAACAGATCAGGCGCGACGTCGCAAAGCAGA
The DNA here is from genome assembly GCA_045600005.1 of Eubacteriales bacterium. Lineage (GTDB taxonomy): Bacteria > Bacillota > Clostridia > Oscillospirales > CAG-272 > Flemingiibacterium. The sequence continues at coordinate 1,030 of JAZRXB010000326.1, forward strand.
ACGATATCAATCTCCGTATCGACGAATGCACCCACAAGGGCGAATGCAAAGGCACCTGTCCCCGATGCGAAGCCGAGGTACGCGCGCTCGAAGAAGCGCTCGCCGAGCGGAAAAAGCGCGGACAGCGCGTCGCCGTGGCGGGCGTTTCGGCGGGACTGATCGCGTTCAATCTGGCGGCGTGCCAGCCGATCGGGAACGTCCGCTTCCCTTTCGGCAAAGGGCATAACGTAGTCGATGTGGTCGGAAAAATGCCCGCTCAGCCGGACGACGAGGTTCCGCTGATGGGCGAGCCGGCGGTCGACCCGAACGAACAGAACGGCGATCAGAACGATCGGAACAACGCATGAAGGAGACGTGCCATGACCGGAAAGGAAACCTGCGCCATCTTGAAACAGATCAGGCGCGACGTCGCAAAACAGAACGATATCAACCTCCGTATCGACGAATGCACCCATAAGGGCGAGTGCAAGGGCACCTGCCCGCGCTGTGAAGCCGAGGTGAAAGCGCTCGAAGAAGCGCTCGCCGAGCGGAAAAAGCGCGGGCAGCGCGTCGCCGTGGCGGGCAGCTCGGCGGGACTGTTCGCGTTCAATCTGGCGGCGTGCCAGCCGATCGGGAACGTACACTCCCCGTTCGGCAAAGGGCAGAACACGGTCGATGAGGTCGGGAAAACGTCTGCTCAGTCGGACGACAAGGCGCCGCTGATGGGCGCACCGGCGGTCGACCCGAACGAACTGAACGACGATCGGAATGATCGGAACAACGCTTGAAGGAGGCGGACCCATGACTGGAAAGGAAACCTGCGCCATCTTGAAACAGATCAGGCGCGACATCGCAAAACAGAACGATATTAACCTGCGCATCGACGAATGCACCCATAAGGGCGAGTGCAAAGGCACCTGCCCACGCTGTGAAGCCGAGGTGCGCGCGCTCGAAAAAGCGCTCGCCGAGCGGAAAAAACGCGGACAGCGCGTCGCCGTGGCGGGCATTTCGGCGGGGATCGTCACGTTCAACATGGCGGCGTGCCAGCCGATCGACAACATTCTCGAGCATTTCGGCATTTTCAAAACGGCGGGCGATATGCAGGTCATCGAACCGCTTGACGGCGACGTTTATGCGGAAACCGACGTCGAAGGGACCGCCGGGCCGGTGACGCTCACGGGCGAACTGGTTGAGTTCCCCGAAACCGACGAGCCGCCGCTTCCCACCGCGGGCGTACCGATGCCGCCGTCCGGCTATTGGGACGAGGAGCCGACCGAAAACGACGCTGATGCAAAGCCGACCGACGCGGAAACGACCGCGCCCGAACCGGCGAAAAGCATCTACGAAAGGCCGGCGGGCTCACCCATGCCGCCCGGCTATTGGGACGAGGAGCTGACCGAGGATCCGGCGGAGCCTGACGCGGAAACGACCGCGCCCGAACCGTCGAAAAGCAACAACGAAACGCCGGAGGTCGCCCTGAAAGCGCCGGAGACTGCCCCGAAAGCAAAGAACGGTGAGAAATTATGACCTTTTCCTGCATCGGAACGGCGCGTCTGCGGCTGGGCGTGGACGGCGAAGGCGTGACGACGCTCATCTGCGGCTCCGGCTGCCCGCTTGACTGTAAGTATTGCCTGAATCCGCAGTGCCACAAGAGCGGGTACGGCAAAGTTTACACGCTCGACGAGCTGTGGCGCGAGACCGCGGTCGATTCGCTCTACTTTGAAGCGACGGGCGGCGGCGTGACCTTCGGCGGCGGAGAGCCGCTTCTTCAGTCGGACTTCATCTCCGCGTTCATCGACCGCACGAAAAGCGAAGGCAGACAGTGGCATTTCAGCCTTGAAACCTCGCTCGCGGTCGACGAAGCCCTGCTTGACCCTGTGCGCGGGAAGATCGACCTCTGGATCGTCGACGTGAAGGATCTGAATCCGTCGATCTACCGCGCCTATACCGGAAGACCGTTCGACAAAATGTTAAAAAATCTCGCCCGGCTCGCGCAGGACTGCCCCGAAAAGGTGCTCTGCCGCGTGCCGCTGATCCCCGGCTTCAATGAAAAAGCCGATATGGAAGCGACGACGCGCAAGCTCGCCGCGCTCGGGCTGAAAGCCAGTCCCTTCGTCTACCGGACGAAGATCGACAAACCGGCGGCTCCCGCTGAGCGTCCGGCAGACCTCAGGACTGTCGGAAAGCCCGCGCCGACCGAATAAAAACAGAACCGGAAGGATCTTTCCTTCCGGTTCTTGTTTTTGTCCGACCGAAACGCTTATTCCTCGTCGGGCGCGATGCCCTTGAAGTAGTAGCAGTTCTTTCCGGCGGGGCGGATGTTCGTCAGATTGCCGTTGTAGTGGCGGAGGTTGATCGGCTCGTAGGGATGCTCAGCGGCGGCGGCTTCGTTGATCTCGACGCCGAGACCCGGCTTGTCGTTGATTAAGATGCAGCCGTTTTCGTAGACGACCTCCTCGTTCGACAGCTCGGAGCGGAACGGGATATCGGTCAGCATGATCTCGTGGATGTAGAAATTCGGCGTGCAGGCGGCGAGATTCAGGATCGCCGCGTTCGCGAGCGGTCCGGACGGGTTGTGGATGGACATCATGACGCCGCTGGCCTGTGCGATGGCGGCGATCTTCTTCGTTTCGAGGATGCCGCCGCAGTGGCAGACGTCGGGCTGCGCGTAGTCGAGCGCGTGGCGCGAGATCGTGTCCATCCAGTCGTAGGTGAGGTAAATGCGCTCGCCGGCGGCGACCGGAACGGCGCTCTTGTCGTGGACGCGGATGAGCATATCGAGGTTGTGCGGCTCGACCGGCTCTTCCATGAACATCGGCTTGAACTGCGCCAGCTCCTTCGACGCTTCAATGGCGGTCGACGGCACGAAACGTCCGTGGCATTCGATCAGCAGATCGACATTGCGTCCGACGGCTTCGCGGACCGCGCCCACGCAGTCGACGGCGTTCCAGAATTCTTCCTTGGTCAGCGTCAGATGCGCCTTGCCGAACGGGTCCCATTTGAGGGCGGTGACGCCCTTCGAGACGGCGAGCTTCGCCTTCGCGGCGAACTCCTCCGGCTTTTTCGCGCCGACGAACCATGCGTTCGCGTACATTCTCACGCGGTCGCGCATTTTGCCGCCGAGCAGGTTGTAGACCGGCGTGTTGAAATATTTGCCGGTGATGTCCCACATCGCCATTTCGATCGCGGACAGCGCGGACAGGAAGACGGGTCCGCCCTTCCAGTACGAGTCGCGCGTGACCTCGAACATCATTTTTTCGATGTCGAGCGGGTTGCGTCCGACGACCAGACGCTTTAAGTCTTCGACCGCGCCCTTGACGGCCATCTCGCGCGTGCCGAGCGAAGCCTCGCCCCAGCCATAGCTTCCGTCGTCGCATTCGACCTTGACGAAGCTCCAGTTTGTGCGGTAGGCGTTCAGAATAACGGTTTTGACGTCAGTGATTTTCATTGATTCGTGATTCCTTTCTTCTGATAAGTCAGGCTCAGTCCTTGTTCATGATCGGCTTGGACGCCGCGGTCGCCGCCTGTATGCAGGCGCCGCCGTCCACGACCATTTCGGTGCCGGTGACGTTCGCGGACAGATCGGTCGCCAGATAGTACGCCGCGTTCGCAATGTCGGACGGGAAGCTCTCGCGGAGCGGATAGACGGCGCGGCGGCGGGCCTTTTCTTCCTCCGGGAAGCGGTCCCAGCGGTCGGTCGTGACCAGTCCCGGCAGGATGCAGTTGACGCGGATGCCGAACGGCGCGAGATCGAGCGCCATGGCTTTCGTCATCGAAACGATGCCGCCCTTCGTCGTGATGTAGCCGACGCGGTTGCGCACGCAGTATTTGTACGTGACCGAGCTGACCGTGATGATCGAGCCGTACCCCTGATCGCGCATGATCCGGGCGGCTTCGCGGCAGGCGAAGAATCCGCCGCGCAGGTTCGTTTCGAGCAGGCTGTCCATTTCCGACGGCTCAAAGTCGAAAATGTCGTGCTGCGTCAGCCCCATGTCGGCTGCGCACTGGACGAAAGCGTCCAGACGGCCGAATTTCGCGGCATGATCCTTGAAAAACGCGAACAGCGCGTCGAGATCGCGCAGCTCGAGCGCGGCGGGATAG
>JAZRXB010000327.1:0-17452 GCA_045600005.1 Eubacteriales bacterium
TTCACGCCGTATTCTTTCGCGCGGCTGTCCGCCTTGCCGCGGTCAATGTCGCAGACCGCGCACAGCTCGATATCCGGGCATTGCAGCGCGTTTCTCACATGAGTGCGCCCGCGGTTCAGTCCGACGACGCCGAGTTTTAACTTTTCCATGTGCGTCTCCCTTCTCACAGCCCGAAATCGGGGATGTCCACCGGCTCGCCGTGGTTGTTGATCGAAACCTCGGACAGGATGCCCGCCGCCGTCCAGTTGAGCGAACGCTTCGCGCTGACGGGCGGTTCGGTGTTCGTCAGAATGCTCTTTGCGAAGGCTTCGAGCAGGAGCGGCGTGCCGCTGTCGTATTTCTGCGTGCCGTTGTCCGACGTGTCGTCAAAGGTCCCGTCGGGGTAGACCTGCCATTCCTTCGGCAGGAATCCGCGGAAATCGTAGACGTTCCGCCATTCCTCCGAGCCGCACAGCCCGCGGATGTGGATCTTGTGGAAATCGGTCCCGCCGACCGAGCCCTGATAGCAGCCCTTCGTACCCTGCACACTGTAATAGGTGTACAGGTCGGGACGGCAGGAGATGAAGCTGTTGCGCAGACGGATCATGCCGCCGTCGGTCGTCTGGAGCATCAGCACGCAGGTACTGTCGGCGGTCACGCCGGGATACGAACCCGCGCCCATGCAGGTGACGGTTTTGATATCCGACCCCATCGTGAAGCAGAGCGGTCCGAGCGTGTGCGTGATGTACGGGTGTCCGCGCCGTCCGAAGTTGACCTGCTTCCGCCACGGCTGCACGCTTTCGGGGAAGCCCTTTCTCATCTGAAAATCCATCAGATAATCGCTCTCGCCGTAGTACATTTCGCCGAGCAGACCCGCCTTGATCATGTTCTGCACGATGGTCAGCGGGCGGTAGTAGCAGTAGTTTTCCTCCATCATGTACTTAAGACCGGGGTGAGCCTTGAGCGCGTCGGCGATGCGCCGGCAGTCCTCGATGGAGGTGGCGCATATGACCTCGCTCAACACGTGCTTGCCCGCGTTCAGCGACCTGATCACATGGTCGGCGTGATCGGGGATCGGCGTTGCGAGGATGACCGCCTCGACGTCGGTCTTCAGCACGTCGTCGAGCGAGTAATAGACCGCCGGGACGTGATGCTCCAGCGCGTAGCGGTCAGCAAGCTCTTTGTCGAGATCGGCGACGGCGGCCAGATCGAGCGAATGCGCATACTGCTGAATGAAATCCGCAAGCGCTTTGCCGCGGTGCAGTCCGACCACGGCGGTTTTGACCTGTTTCATGAAAAAACCTCCTTAAATATATATTCAGTAGTCGATTGTAAAACTGCGTTTTACAATCGGTACTCGCGCTTATCGCCGCCGACAAAACAAAGTTTTGTCGGCTCCCCTCGGCGCGAGGGCTCGCCCTGGCTCACCTTAGAGGAGTTTTTATGTCGGCAAAGCCGACATAAAAACGGATTTTATTATAACGCTTGTCATCTTAAAGCATTAAACAATCGGCTAATATATTCAGGTGTTGAAAATCAGTCCGCGAAGAAGCGGGAGAGGAATTCTGCCGACTTCTTCAGCAGCCCGTCTGCGGTCTCCGGGTCGTCGCCGGGATACTCCATCGAGAAATATCCCGTATAGCCGCCCGCGTCGAGCGCGGCAAGGTAGGCGGCGAAATCGACGATCCCCTCGCCGTAGCGCATCAGCGAGTTGCCCTTCACCGCGTCGCGCAGATGAGAGTGCGCGATGCGCGGGGCATATTTCGCAGCGACCGGGATCATGTCCTCGCCCGCGTAGGTGAGGTGCGCGGTGTCGAACGTACAGCGGACGCGCGGGTCCTGCGCCGACCAGTAGGCGTCGATCTCGTCCGGACGCTCGGCGACCGTTTTCTTGTGCGGCGCTTCGACCGAGCTTGTCAGCCCGAAGCGTTCCGCGAGGTCGGCGAGCTTCGCGTTCCGTTCGGCGCGGCGCTTCACGAACTCGGCGCGGTCCGCGCCTTCGGGAAGCGTTCCGCAGGGCGTGGTGACGATCTTTGCGCCGGTCTCGGCGGCGAGCGCGTCGACGTATTCCATCTGTTCGAGCGTGTAGTCGCCGACGTTCAGACAGTGGACCTTCACGCCCTTCGACGCGATCATCTTCGCCGTCTCGCTGACATAGGCGGCGGACAGGCGGTCGAGGTCGAGGTGCGGGACCCAGCTGCCGACCGAGCAAAGCTCGATGACGTCGAAGCCCGCCGCCGTCAGATGGTCGAGCGCCTTGTCGAGCGGAAACGTCCGAAAGGTCATGGTGGATGCGATCAGTCTGTTTTTCTGCATAGGAAAACCTCCTTGAATTATATTCTGAATATTTTGAGAAGCCCGTCGACGACGCCCGCTGTCAGCATCAGCGAAGCCGCACCGAGGATCAGTCCGGCATACTGCGTTTTCTTTAATTTCTCCCGGAACAGCAGCGCCGCGAAAAGACTTGCCAGAAGGATCACCGACCCGTTGAAGCAGGGGTAGAAGACGATGCTCGGAAGCGTCCCGCTGAGCGGGATGTTCAGCCGGTTGTAGCCGCAGCTGACGGCGCCGCAGACGAGCGCGAAGGGGAGCGCCGATTTCGGAACACGGGGAAGCGCCGGCGCGCGGGAAGCCGCGCGGTCTTCCTTTCTCTGCACGGGAATGGCGGCGAGAGCAAACAGGACCGCCGATGTGACCGCCGCGCAGATCATCATTTCGTCGATCTCGTCCTTCACGGGCGATCTCTGATGGAGCTTGAAAATGATCCCGACCGCGCCGCTGCACACGAAAAAGAGCGCGCACCAGAGCTTCCACGTTTTTTTCGCCCTGTCCGTTTTCGGCGCTGCGGCGAGAAAGAGCGAGACGATGAGCAGAACGACGCCGGTCAGCTGTAAGGGCGTGACGCTCTCGTGAAACGCGAGCACGCCGACCGCCGTGGACAGAAGCAGCGAAGCGCAGCCGATGAAGGACGTCAGCGACACCGGTCCCGACGCCATCGCCTGCATCTTGCAGAGTAAAAACGCCGCCGTCACGCCGCCGTACAGAATCCCCCACAGCGCCGCGCCCCGGCTGATCGTCGGAAACGCGCCGCTTCGGACCGTGCTGACGGCGGTCAGGATCACGAGCCAGACCGACGAGACGAGCGCGTTGAACAGCAGCACGTCCCCCGTGCCGCGCAGTCCCCGGTTCCCGAAGCCGTGCAGAAGAAGATTGTTTGTGACGGCGAGCGCGACCGAACAGGCAAGCAGAAGAAACGGATCCATGAAAACCTCCGACGCGGGAAATGTCCCGTATGAAACCATTATAGCACGGCAGGAAGGACGCTTCAAGTCGTTTGCTTGTCAGAAAACTGCGATTTTTTATCATACCGCTTGACAAACGGGAGATTTTGCGGTATCCTGTTGGGAGAATACGACAGACGGAGGAATCGGTATGACGGGGGAATGGACGGATTTTTCGCGGGACGGCGTGAAGCGGATGAGGTTTGAAAACGCGGGAAATCTCGCGTCGTGCGGGTATTATTTTCAGCTCACGCGCGGACGGGTGCTGTCGCGCGAGAAGCACTGTCACCGGTTTTACGAGCTGATCTGCGTGATGGACGGCAGATGCGCGCATGAGGTGAACGGTCTTCTTTTCGACTGCCCGCCGGGAACGCTGTTTTTCCTTCGTCCGGAGGACACGCACCGCTTCGTGTCGCAGAGCGCCGGGACGAGCGTCGCGGCGCTGTCGGTCACAGTGGAGGAAATGCGGAAATTTCTCATCGCCTACGGACTTGTCGAAATCGCCGCCTATCAGCCAGACGCAATGAGCGAAGCGGTCCCGACGGTCACGCTGTCGGCAGGCGAGCGCGTGCGGCTGTCCGGTCTGTGCGCCGAAGCTGCCGCCGGGCTGACGATCTCGCCGGACGGTCGGAAAACGCCGGAATCGCGGCGCGCCGGACAGGACGGACCGGTCCGGGAACGGGTGATCCTCGGGGAGCTTCTGTCCTGCTTTCTGACGAAGGAGGACCGTGCGGCGGAGGATCTGCCGCCCATGCTTGCGCGCTGGCTCTCCGAGATGAACCGTCCGGAGAACGCCGCCGAAGGCGTGCAGGCGTTTCTGCGGGTGTCGAATTTCAGTCATTCGCAGCTCTGCCGCCTGACAAAGCGCTGGCTTGGCATGACGCCGGGCGGCGTGGTGAACGGCATCCGTCTGCGGCTCGCGTGGGAGCGCATCGCATGGGGAACGGAGGACTACGAGACGATCTGCGAGGAGGTCGGCTTTTCGAGCTTCAGCCACTTCTGCAAGCTCATCAAGGCGCGTTACCGCAAAACGCCCGCGCAGATCCGGCGGGAAGCGGCGGGAACCGCGCGGACGGTCTGACGCAGAGCATTCCGGGATACGCCGTCTGTTCCGGTCGGAGAACGCAGGACCGTGCGTTCCTTTTGATAGGAAAAACAGGCGGAAAACACAAAAGGCGCCGGAGCCTTCGCTCCGACGCCTTTTGCATGTTTACAGATTTTCAAAGATTTCCGCGCCCTTTGTGTCAAGCCAGCGGTTCATGAAGATCACCGCCGCCGCCAGCAGGACCGACAGGATGGCAAGGCAGACCTCCGACGGCAGATACAGCGTCCCGAAGTAACCGCCAAATCCCACGATCGCCGCGCAGCCCCAGCCGCCGAACATACAGACGAACACGCTCATGCTCTGCTTGATCGGATAGATCTCGTTCGTCCACGTCAGATTCGGATTTTTCAGATTCAGGATCAGTCCCAGCGCCGATTCAAGGCAGACGAACAGCACGCCTGCCGCCGCCATGAGAAGCCCGTTCAGAAAACCCAGATCGAAGACGATCGCCGCCGCTGCCGTTAAGAACAGCACGGACGGAAGCGACACCGCGAGGTGGAGCCGCTGCTTTGCGCCGAGGATCCGCTTTGTTTCGATCGGCAGCATCTGCACCGTCCAGATCGACTTTCCTTCGAGCGAGACCGACGGCGCGGTCAGATCGTTCATCGCGGCGAAAAGGAAGACCGCTGCTGTCAACAGCATCGGGAGAAGTTCTGCAAAGTCTTCGGGGATGATCTGCATCGCTTCCCTTGCTCTGCCGGACATCACGATCAGCATCACACCGGCGGCGACCGTGAAGATCACGCCCAGTCCGCAGTTCAGCATATACGTCGCGCTCGATGAGAAATGCTTCCACTCCCGTATGAACAGCGCGCCGTCCACGCCGCGCACCTTCTGCGAAAGAGACGTACTGCCGGTCTTTTTCCGCTCCGCCGTGCGTTCCGTCGTGATTCCGGCGAAGGTCCGCGCCATGACGAGGACAACTGCCGCCAGCACAACCAGCACGACGAACGTGAACAGGACCATCGACAGCGGATCGCCCTCCGCCGCGCGTCCGAACACATACGCCGGTGCGATCGCGCCTTTGATCTTTTCGCCGAACGCTTCGCTGTTGGTCATAAGCTCGTCGATGATCTTCTCGATGGCCTCCGAATACCCGAAGCAGATCACATAGTAGCCCGCTAACAGAACGAGCGTGATCAGAACGGTCAGGAAGCTCTTGTTCCTGAGTTTTCCCGCGATCAGCGCGACCACCCAGCCGAGCAGACAGGTCAGCGCCAGCACGAAAAGCCCCAGGATCGGCCACAATAAGACTGCGTTGACCGCCGACAGGACGCTGATCGGCGTCTCCGTCGCCGCGCCGACGACGAAATACGAAACGAGTGCCGGAAGGTAAATGAGCGATTCATAAAGCATTCCCATCGCGTACACGCCGGTCATGCGCACAAAGAGGATCTTCCACGGCTCGATCGGCATGGACAGCAGAAGCTCGTTGTCCTTGGCGTGATACAGTCCCGCGTAGGTGTTGAACACGCTTCCGAACACGCCGAGCATGATCGACATGAAGCCCATCAGCACAAAGTACAGCCACGGAAGTCCGCCCGGCACCAGCACGGCCGCCAGACCGGACGACATCTGAAAGAAGGTGAAGGCGAGGAAGCCGAACAGGACGACATACAGAACGATTATCCGGATCATTCCGCCCTTTGTGCGCGCCTTCCCGCTTTTGCGGTCGAAGAAATAAAAACTGTTCAGTTCCCGGAACTGCTTCCGAAACAGCGCTTTCAGCATGACTCAGCCCTCCAGTTCGAGGAAGACCGATTCGAGCGAAGTGTCTCCCTTCACCTCGTCCATCGTACCTTCCCGGATGAGTCTGCCGCCTTTGATGATGGCGACCTTGTCGCAGAGCTTTTCGGCGACCTCCAGCACGTGCGTCGAGAAGAAGATCGCGCCGCCCGTGTCGCAGAGCTCCCGCATCAGCCCTTTGAGCGTGTGCGCCGCCTTCGGGTCCAGTCCGACGAAGGGCTCGTCCATGATGACGAGCTTCGGGTCGTGGATCAGCGCGGAGATGACGGCGAGCTTCTGCTTCATGCCGTGCGAATAGGACGAGATCGTCCCGGCAAGGTCGCCGGTCAGCTCGAATGCGTCCGCGCAGCGTTCGATGCGTTCGCGCCGCAGGTCCGCAGGAACGCCGAAGATGTCGGCGATGAAGTTCAGATAAGCCGTGCCGGTCATGAAATCATACAGGTCGGGATTGTCGGGGATGTACGCGATCTGCTTCTTGCACGCGAGGGGTTCCTCCCGCACGGAATGCCCGCCGACGAAAATGTTTCCGCCGTCGTATTTCAGAATGCCGGCGACGCTTTTCAGGGTGGTGGTCTTGCCCGCGCCGTTGTGACCGATGAAGCCGAAGATCTCGCCGGGCGCGATGTGCAGCGACAGGTCGTCGACCGCCTTCCTGTCTCCGTAGGTCTTGGTCAGATGTTCGATTTTCAGCATGAGAATGCCTCCTTTTCCGGAACGCTGTCCGCAGAACCGTCTGTTTGATACGTTCACGTGAACGCGAACTGTATTCCCGCGATTCTTTTTCATCATTCTATCACTATTTCGTGCGTCTGTCAAGACCTTTCGCCGCGATTTCATAAAAAATTAAAAATCCGCCCTCCCGGACGGGAGAGCGGAGCGTGGACAGCGGTTCAGCGGCAGCCGAAGACCATCGGAACGGTCAGGACCTCGGCGGTCTCCTGGATCTTCAGGACGGCGACCGCTACCTCGGTCGGACGGAGCATTTCGCCCGCCGTCAGGTCGATCGCGATCTTGGCGCCCTTTCCGGCGCGGTCGGTGTGCTGGAGAATGACGCTTCTCTGCCAGTCGGCGGTCCAGCCGGCGGGAGTCATCACATCGACGTCGATCCAGAACGGACCGGAGATGTAGTTCTTCGCATAAAGCTCGATCTCGGCGCGGATGGTGTCGCCCGCTTTCAGCAGCGGCTCAGCGGAGTATCCGAGACGGCCGTATACAGCCGCGTTTCCGGGAAGATCGACCGACCAGCGCGGACGGTTCATCAGAGCCGCGCCCGACGCGCCGCAGACGAGAGCCGCGCGGTCGCGCTGGCTTTCCTCATCGGTGAAATATGCCCACGTGCCTCTTGCCGCGCCGACGAGCGGGATCTGACGCATCACGCGGTCGGTCAGCTCCTCGCAGGTGTGCGCGTAGATCCTTCTGAAATGACCGTTCAGCGAGCAGGTGACGATGCGGTCGCCGATGTAGGCGCGCCAGTCCTCCGGGATACCGGCGGTTCCGCCGAGAATACCCATGATCGCGCCTGCGGTGCCGCCGGTGCAGTCGGTGTCGTCGCCGCAGTTGACGGCTGCGAGCAGCGTCTTCTTGAAATCGCCCTCGCCATAGAGCAGACCGCAGACGACGAACGCGACGTTCGCGGGAGCCTGGAACCAGCCAAGCTCTGCGTTCAGCTCAACGATCTTGTTGCGCGTGGTCTCGAGCGTTTCGCCCTTGTCGTAGCATTCGACGGCGAGACGGACCGAACGCGCGAGGAAGCTCTCGGCGGGCAGCTGTGCAAGACCGGCGTCGATCAGAGCGCGGATGTCCTTCGTGAAGAAAGCTTCGCTTTCGAGGGTTGCGGTGAACAGCTCGGCGAGCGTTCCTTCGCCTACGCCGTGGTCGACCATCGCGTCATAGATCGCGTAGGAGCGCGCGACGCCGGGTGCGCCGGGAGCGAGACACGCCCAGATCTCGGAGCGGATCCACGCGCCGTTCGAGTGACGCCATGCTTCGTTTCCGATCTCGCCGCTGAGAGGCGGCAGGAAGCCGCGGCGCAGATTGGTCTTGCAGATGCCGTACTCGTTCCAGTGCGGAACGATGTGGTCGAGCCAGTATTCGCCGAGCGCGGCGGCGTTCAGGTTCCTTGCGCCGACCTGTTCGAGCGCGACGAGCCAGACGAGCTGGAGATCGAGGTCGTCGTTCGGAAGCGGTTCGCCGCTGTCGGTGGTGAAGCCGGGGACGTTCAGGAATTCTCTCTTTCCTTCAAACGGTCCGCCGATGGTGCCGCCGATGTTCTTGCCGATCCAGCAGGCAAGAATCTTGTCGCGGATCTCCTTGCGGTTGAGTTTTAACATATGCAGATCCTCCTTGCATGATTGACAGCCGCCAGAGATTTCGCTGACCGATCGGCTGACTTTTTCTGTATTGTACCACGTCCCGCCCGAAAACGCTACTGTTTTTCGCCTGAAAATTGACCGAATCGCCAATATCAAATAAAATACGGAGAAATCTCTTGCAGATCTGCGGCTTTTCTGCTATAATGGAACAAACAGGAAAACGGAGGGCGCACCATGGAATATACGCTTGCCCACAGGGTCCTGCCGACGTGGCGGAGACTTTCGCTCGATCCCGGACAGTCGTGGAAAACGTCCGCGCCCACAGCGCTGAGGGTCGGCGGGATCACGGCGCTGCATCATCACGACTTTTTCGAGATCGGCGTCTGTCTGTCGGGGCGCGCGGTCACGCACGTCGGGAACCGGGTCTACGAGACGGCGGCGGGCGACCTCATCTGGGTCCCCGCCTATCGTCCGCACCTGTCGGCGGCTATGCCGGGCGAGCCGAATATGTGGCGGTGGTTCTATTTTCTGCCGGTCGGACTGTTCGAGGACGCGGGACTGCGCGCCGCGGACGGAATGGAGCCGTTTCTCCGCGGCGGATTCGCGGGCGTGTTCCACCGGGAGGAGCATCCTACGCTGGCGGGACTGATCGACCGCTTCGCCGAGACCGCCGACCGGCTGAACGGTCGTCCGGACGATCCGCTCGACCGGTGCGCGCTGGCGTTTCTGGTCGGGGAGATGATCCTCGAAGCCGCGCGCATCGGAAGCGAGCCGGACGACGGGGAGGGCGGATTTTCGACGCGCATCCTTCCGGCTCTCCACGCCATCCGGGAAAACTACGCGGACCCGGACGCGCTGCGGGAGGAAACGCTCGCCGCGCTCTGTCACGTCAGCCCGTCCTATCTGCGTCTGCTGTTTCTGCGCGAGACCGGGCTTTCGCCGCGCGCTTTCATCAGCTCGACCCGGCTGAACGCCGCGGCGTGGGCGCTTTCGCAGACCTCCGCGCCGATCCTGACGATAGCGCTCGACTGCGGGTTCGGACAGAGCTCCTGCTTCAACCGTGCGTTCCGGCGGCAGTTCGGCATGACGCCGGGGGAATACCGGAAAGCCGTCCGTCCGTCCGAGAATCTGTATTGAGGCGCTCTGCGGCGCGGGCGGTCATGACCGGCTGCGGCGGAAGGTTCGCGCATGCGGTCATGTCCGGCTGCGGCGGACGGTTCGCGCGGGCGGTCATACACAGGGGAGAGCGGAGAAGACCATCTCAAACGCCGAAGTTCTTCTCCGCCCTCCCCATTGTCAGTCTGCCGGAACTGTCTGATCAGCCATCCCCCCACCCACTCAACCCTTGGCTGTGCGCGTCAATGACAAAACAAAAATAAACATTCCGACCTGCGCACATACCCTGTATGGCGAAAGACATGGCACAGCGCTCGTACCCAGCCGTTCGCCCGCCGCAAATTTGCCGAAAACGGTTGACGGGACGGCGCGTCTGTGGTACAATAATAAAAACAACGCTCCACGCGGCAAACGCCATTCGGCATCGCCGTTCGGCATACGCCGTTCGGAGCGTAAATCTGATTCCGGGAGGAAGACTTCTATGCTTTTCATGTCCAACAATCAGTGGAAATGCGACGTCAACAACGATACGTGGCGCGCCATGGGGATGGACTGCTCCGCCGAAGCGAGATCAGCCGGCTTCATCCGCGCGTATCTTGATGTCCTGCCCGATGTGATCGGCGTCCAGGAAGCGTCCGAAAAGATGACCGCTCTCATCTTAAAGGAGCTGTTCCGCGTAAAGCTCGCCGACGGCACGAAGGCGAATTACGTGCTCGTTTCGGGCGGCGACACGCCGATCCTCTACCGCAAGGACAAGCTCCGCCTGCTCGAATCGGGACACCTCTGCTATCCCGAAAGCGTGCCGGGCTATGAGGGCAGCTTCAACAATCAGGAGACGAAATCCTACACCTACGGCGTATTCGAGGATCGGACGACGCATCAGGTGTTCGCCTACTGCTCGACGCATCTGTGGTATATGTCGAGCGACCCGTCGAAGGGACGGAACTACCGCGAAGGCTCGAACTTCGCGCGGGCTTACCAGTTCGGCATCGTCTCCGAAAAGATGGACGAGGTGATGAAGCGCTATGCCTGCCCCGGCTTCATCGTCGGCGACCTGAACGCCGCCATGCACAGCATGTGTCTCGACCGGGCTTACGCCGAGGGCTGGACCGACGTGCATGATCTCGCGGTCGGCGAATGCGACCAGACGCGCGGGCATCATCCCTGCGGCGGCGGCGGCTTCTCGCGCGGCGAAGCGGGAACGTTCGATCAGGCGATCGACCACATCCTCATCAAGAACGGCGAAAACGTCCGCATCGAACGCTTCTGCCGCCTGACCGACGAATGGTACGACTGCATCTCCGACCACTACCCGCTCTATACCGAGGTCACGTTCGGCTGAACCGGCAGACGTTCGGTCCGGGATCCCTGACGGACACGTCCGCCGGGGATCCCTTTTCTTTCGCATTATGATGAAAGGGAGAAATTTTCATGAAAAATCAGGTCTACTATCATACAAGACACATCCCGATCGAACACCTGAAGCTCGACGAGCCGATGGGACGGCAGGTTTACGACAATTTATTATGCAGCAGTCTGGATTCTCCCTGCGCCGACCGTCTGCGCGATTACGGCATCGATATCGTCGAGACCCGCCTTGTCTGGAACGAAATGGAACCCGAGGAGGGAAAATACGATTTCAGCCGTCTGGACCGCGACATCGAAAAGATCAGGAAAAACGGTTTCGGAGTCGGCGTTTTCCCGTGGTTCCAGCATCCGCCGAAATGGTACGCAGACGGCGTAAGACTGCGCTGCCCGGAACACGGCGCGGAATCGACCTTACTCAGTCTCTGGGACGCCGACCGTCTGCTTGCGGTCTACGACCGCCTGTACGGGGAGCTTGCGAAACGCTACGGCAGCGTCATCGACTTTCTTTACGTCGGTATATACAGCGACTACGGCGAGGTCTGTATGCCGCTCGGGATCAGGCACTATAAGTTTTCCCCGTCTCACCGCTGCCCGGGCAGCTTCTGGGACGCCGACCCGTGCGCGGTCGAAAGCAGAAGAAAAGCGCTCGGAGACGACCCGTCTCCCATCGCCTACGCGAAATGGTACACGGATTCCGTCATGGATTTCACGGACAGGGTCTGCGCCGTCGTCCGGAAGCATTTTCCGACGGTGCGGGCGGCTCTGCCGATCGGCTGCGTGGGCGAAATGCTGCATAACGGTCAGGTCAAGAGCCGTTCCGCCGAGATCGCCGCGAAATATCATCTGACCGCGCGCTGGACCGGCTGGTGCCTTGACGGCCGGTACGACCTTTCCCACGCCGGCACGCGCCGCGTCTCCACCGCCGCCGCCTTTTACGGCGCGGATTTCGGTCTCGAAACGCCGCTCTGGTTAAATGAGGACACCGCGCCGCACGCCCTGTTCGAGGTCATGACCAACCATGCGGTCATCGTCCACAACGACCCGGGCAACATCTTCCGCGCCTACGCCGTCTACAAGCCGCTGCGGGATCACACCGCCGCCGAACCGTTCGTCTGCGACAGGGCGGTCTTCTACCCGCTGGAGGGCGAACAGCTCGGAAAGATCAGCTTTTATAACCGTTTCCGGCTCGACTGCGCCGAGCTTCGCCGCCATCTCGACTATGAAGTCGCAGATTCCCGTATGCTGCGGGACGGGTACCGGAAGGAGCTGATCTTCACGCCGAACGTGCCGATCCTTTCCGAGACCGCCGATTTCATCCGCAGAGCCGGTCTTGACACGGTGTACATCGAGGACGCGCCGCCGGTCGTCATCGAGACCGGAGAAGCGTTCCGCTGCGGCAGAGCGGTGAAGGACTGGGAATCGTTCGGAAAGTGGAACGGAAGCTATACGACAAGGCTCGCCGACCGTTCAGTCGTCTTCGACACGGAAAAGAACACGATCACCTGTCGGGACTGAGCGTGTTCTGGTCGATTTTTTAGATGCTCCGGTCGTTTTTCTGGATTGACATCCCGGAAAAAATATGTTAAAATGAGAAACCATCAAACTGGAAAGGACGTTTCCGCCCGGCGGAAACGGAGGGTATCGTCATGAACGGACAATGGACGCGCGAGGAGGCATGGGCATGGTACGACAGCCGGACGTGGCTGCGCGGCTGCAATTTCATGCCGAGCGACTGCTGCAACCGCATCGACCAGTGGCAGGAATTCGGCTTTGAGGAGCGCATGGAGACGACGCGCCGCGAGCTTGCGCTCGCCGCTTCCATCGGCTTCAATACGGTACGCATGATCCTCGAATTCGAGGTCTGGGACAAGGAACACGACGGATTCCTAAAGCGGCTCGACCGGGTGCTGGAGGTCTGTTTTGAAAACGGCATCACGGCGATGCTCGTGCTTGCCAACGACTGCTCCGTGCCGAAATCGCTCTATACGCCGCCTCACCTCGGTGAGCAGCACGTGGACGTCGGCTATCACGGCGGACGGAAGGTCTCCCCGCACAAAAGCTACGGCGGCGAAGATACGCGCTTCCACATTCTGGACGACCCGGATATCCGCCCGCGCTACTATGAAATGGTGCGCGAGATCGTCACGCTGTACGCGCACGACCCGCGCGTGATCGTCTGGAACATCTTCAACGAGCCGGGCAACGGACGCGGCAGCGAGAGCCTTCCCTACATGGAGCGCTTCTTTGAGATCTGCCGCGAGATCGGTCCCGACCAGCCGCTCTGCGCCGACGTATGGGGCGCGATGAAGGACGGACGCGCGCCGACCGAGATCCAGCAGCGCGCGCTCGAGCTGTCCGACGTGGTGAGCTACCACTGCTATTCGCCGCTCGAAGGACAGATCTCGATGATCGAACAGCTTCGGCGCTGGGGACGTCCGGCGTTCTGCACCGAATGGCTCCACCGCATCTGCCGCAACACGGTCGAGGACGCCATCCCGCTCTACTATCTCGAAAAGATCGGCTGCTACAACTGGGGCTTCGTCGCCGGAAAATACCAGACCTACGAGCCGTGGGAAACCATCTGGCAGCAGGTCGAGGCGGGAAAGGGCGACCGGTTCGATCTGACGAAATGGCAGCACGACTTAATGCGTCCGAGTCTCCGTCCCTACGACCCGAAGGAGATCGAGCTGATCAAAAAGTACGGCAGAAAAGCGGACGAACGCTTCGCCGCCGGACTTGACGGTGCGATCCGTCTGTGACGATGGACCGGATGACTTATCGAAAGTTCGCAAAGTCCGGGCTTTCGCTCGCCGCGGTGGGAGCGGAGCCGGACATCGGACGAAAAGGATATTTCTGTACGCCGGACGGCGCAAGGATCTTCGGCTGGGCGGGCGTGGACGGCATCCACTACTGCTTCGTGAAGGATCTTGACGACATGGTGTTCGTCGTCGACCCGGCGGCGGAGCGCGGGAATCAGGTGCATCCGGTCGCGGAGAGCTTCGGCGATTTCCTGCGTCTGCTGCTCGCCGTGAAGGACGCGGGCTTTCTCGAAACGGCGCACGCGATGACGGCGGAACGCTTCGGCGAAACGATACGGAACTATGAGCCGACAGACGAGGGAAAAGCGCTTCTCTCCGAGCTTTCCGCGCGCTTCGGGCTGACGCCGATGGAGGACGCGCACGCTTATCTTTCGCGGCTCGACGCGGCGTTCGACTTTTCGCGTCTGCGCTTTTCCGACCCGGAGGCTTACCCGGAAGAAATTCCGCCGCGCGAATGGAAGGTCACGTTTGACGGCGGCTTTCGCGGCGACGCGGACCGGAAAGCGGCGGCGGGCGAGGAAATCCGCATTGCCCAAACGATCCCGTGGAACGGCGGACAGCTGACCGTTCCGGCGTATTACCGAACGAATAAAGGCTTCGTCGTCGACCTCGTGATCGAACCGGACGAATGGGCGCTGTACAGCTTCCGCGCGAAATGGGGGATCGCCGACGACGGGACGCTCTCCCGCCGTCTGACCGGCGCGGAGGAGGAACAGTGCCGCGCCGAAAACCCGTTGTCACGTTCCGTCACGGGAACGCTGACTGCCGACGGCGTCCAGCTCCGTATGGGATGCGGCTGGGGCGCGTACCGGGTCCCCGGCGAAATGGAGGACGAGGACGCAAGGCTCGCGGCGGAGCATTACGGTCTGCCTGCCGAAGGAGTCCTGCGCTTGGTTCGCATGACGTTCCGATACACGAAAAAAACGCCGCCCGAATCGCTGACCCTGACCCTGTGGGAGGAGCCCGTACCGGCTGTGGTCGGAGAAATCCGCTCGAAGCCGGGCAGTACGGCGGTCTTCGTCCACCCGGAGACCGGCGTGACGCATACGCTGACCGTCCTGTCGGTGAGACCGGTGACGGTTCCGGTCCCGTCCCGTCTGCCCTCTCACGGGCTGGAGCTTCGCTATACGGTCGAGCCCGCGCTTCCCGCAGGCGCGGTCCGTCTGCGCGACAGCGCCGCGAGCGACGCGCCGAAGCCGTCCGGCGGCGATGATTTTTCGTCGGTCATCGGGATCATCGGCGGTGCGGACGGACCGACCATGGTTCTCGCCGCGCCGACGGAAAGACCGGACGAGCCGGGACAGGCGGCGCTGTCGTCGCTCCACTTCGAGCCGGTCGGACAGGCGGTCTTTTCGGTCGTCTGCCGCTCGAAGGGCGCTTCGGCGGTCATTTCACTAAGCTGACCGGGATAGGCGCTTCCCTTCACGTCGGACAGTCTTCACGTCCGTCTGCCGCTCGAAGGGCGCTTCGGCGGTCATTTCGCTTCCATAAAAACAGCCCGTGGCGGATGTTTCGCGTCCGTCATGGGCTGCTTATTCTGCCCGGACGCTCTGCGTCCGGGCTTTTCTGCGCTCATCGCGCTTTCATGAAAATATGAAATGATCGGGATCATCCCTGAGATCAGCCTTTACCTAACAGCTTTTTCAGATACTGCCCGGTGTAGGAACGCTCGCACGCGGCGACTTCCTCCGGCGTGCCGACCGCGATCACCTCGCCGCCGCCGTCTCCGCCCTCCGGTCCGAGGTCGATCAGATGATCCGCCGTCTTGATCATATCGAGATTGTGTTCGATCACCAGCACCGTGTTCCCCGCGTCCACCAGCCGCTGTAAGACCTCGATCAGCTTCTTCACGTCCGCCATGTGAAGTCCCGTCGTCGGCTCGTCCAGGATATAGATCGTCCGTCCTGTCGGACGCTTCGACAGCTCCGCCGCCAGCTTCACACGCTGCGCTTCGCCGCCCGACAGCGTGGTCGACGACTGCCCGATCCTGATATAGCCGAGCCCCACGTCGTACAGGGTCTGGAGCTTTTTCGCCAGCTTCGGCAGATTCCGGAAGAACGCAAGCCCTTCCTCCACCGTCATATCAAGCACGTCGAAAATGTTCTTGCCCTTGTATTTCACTTCGAGCGTGTCGTGGTTGTACCGCTTGCCCTTGCAGACGTCGCAGGTCACGTACACGTCCGGCAGGAAGTGCATTTCGATGCACTTCACGCCGTCGCCTTCGCACGCCTCGCAGCGTCCGCCCTTGACGTTGAACGAGAACCGTCCCGACGTGTACGCCCGCATTTTCGCGTCGGGCGTCTTCGCAAACAGCTCGCGGATGTCGCCGAACAGTCCCGTGTAGGTCGCCGGATTCGAGCGCGGCGTGCGTCCGATCGGGCTCTGGTCGATGCAGATGATCTTGTCGAGATTTTCGACGCCTTCGATGCGGTCGTATTTTCCCGGATAGGTCCGCGCCCGGTTCAGCTCGTGCGCCAGCACCTGATAGAGGATGCCGTTCACAAGCGACGATTTTCCCGAACCCGATACGCCCGTCACGCAGCAGAATAAGCCGAGCGGGAACGTGACGTCGATGTGCTTCAGATTGTTCTGCTCCGCGCCGTAGACCGTCAGAGCTTTGCCGTTCCCGCTTCTGCGGACGGCGGGGACCGGGATGCTCTCGCGTCCGGCTAAAAACGCGCCTGTGATCGACGCCGGGTTCGCCATGATCTCCTCGGGCGTTCCCGCCGCGATGATCTCGCCGCCGTGGATGCCCGCGCCCGGTCCGATGTCCACGATGAAATCCGACGCGAGCATCGTTTCCTCGTCGTGTTCGACCACGATCAGGCTGTTCCCCGTGTCGCGCAGCTTTTTGAGCGTTGCGATCAGCTTCGAGTTGTCGCGCTGGTGAAGCCCGATGCTCGGCTCGTCGAGAATGTACAGCACGCCCATCAAGGACGAGCCGATCTGCGTCGCCAGCCGGATCCGCTGCGCTTCGCCGCCCGACAGCGTTCCCGCCTTGCGCGAAAGCGTCAGATAATCAAGTCCCACGCTGACAAGGAAGCCGAGACGCGCTCTGATCTCCTTTAATATTTCCTTTGCGATCGTCTGCTCGGTCGGCGTCAGCGTCAGATCCTCGACGAATTCCAGCGCCTTCGTCACTGACAGACGGCAGAATTCGTCGATGTTCATTCCGCCGACCGTCACCGCCAGCGAGTTTTCGTTCAGCCGCTTTCCGCGGCAGTCCGGGCAGGGCGTTTCCTCGATGAATTCCTCATAGTAATCGTTCTGCGACTGTTCGAGACGGCTCTGGATCGTCGGGATCACGCCGTCGAACTTCACAAGCTGTTTGTGCGCGATCCCTTCCCAGTACCGGGTGATCTCGTAGGTCTCCTTCCCCGAACCGTACAATAAGACCTGAAACGCTTCCGGCGAAAACTTCTCGACGGGCGTGTCGAGCGTGAAGCCGAACCTTCTTCCGACCGCCTCATAGAGCGGTCCGTTCCAGCTCTCCTCCTCGAGCGACTTGAAGCCGTTGACCTGTATCGCGCCCTCATGAAGCGAAAGCGACCGGTCCGGGATCACCTTGTCAGGCGAAATGACCCGCATTTCGCCGAGTCCCGCGCACTTCGGACACGCGCCGAACGGATTGTTGAACGAGAACATCCGGGGCGACAGCTCGCCGAAGCTGATGCCGTGCTCCTCGCAGGCGTAGGTCTGCGAAAAGCTCATCTCGGTGTCGCCGTC
>JAZRXB010000328.1:0-8403 GCA_045600005.1 Eubacteriales bacterium
CTGGATAGACAGAATTTCCGCACAGCGCTCGGCGCGCTCCGCCGGGTCGGACGGTACGAACGGCAGCGGCTCGATGCGGCGGGTGAGCGTCGTCTCGGTCGGCTGCATCGAAAAACGAATCGGAAGCGGGGCGTCAGCAGAGGGAGCGAACGTGTTGACGCGGCGGCGCTCGGACGCGAGACGTTCCACGTCGATCTCTGTGACGATCATCGGGCAGTCGTCGTCGAGCGAATTTTCAAAGGGCTTCGATTCGACGAGCATGGTTCCCTTTTCGGCTGCGAGCAGATGCCCGGCGTAAACCGCGTCGGTCGTGGATTCGCCGACTCCGGCTTCCGCCAGTACGCAGCCTGCGATCAGCCGCCGGGACTGTTCGGTAACGAGACGGCGGCGGAGCGCGGCGCGTCCGACCGCTTCGACCGTTGCGGACGGACAGCAGAGGAGCGAAGCGCCCGCAAGCGCCGCTTCGGCGGACGGCGGGACCGGCAGAGCGAGGTCTTCGCCGATAACGCAGGCGAACGAGAAATCGGGCAGCTCATCGCAGGCGAACACGAGCGAAGACCCGAACGGAACAACGGTATTGCAGAATTCGCAGCAATCCTCGTTATCGAACCCGCCGGAAAACCAACGCGCTTCGGAGGATTCCCCGCAGTTCGGCTGAGAAGTTTTCGGCACAATGCCGAGAACTCCGCCGCGATACAGCACGACGGCGCAGTTATACAGTTTCTGCTGGCTGCGGATCGGCGCGCCGACGATCAGAATAAGCTCGAGCGCGGCAGTCTCGGAAGCGATGCGCTCGATCGCCTTTTCCGCGCTGTCGAGGAGACGTTTCTGCCAGAACAGGTCGCCGCAGGTGTACGCCGTGACGCAAAGCTCCGGCAGGACAAGCAGCTTTACGCCCGCGTCGGCGGCTCTGCGCGCCGCTTTGATGATCTCGTCCGCGTTTTTTTCGCAGTCGGCGACAACGACCTTTGGCGACGCCGCCGCTGCTTTAATGAATCCGTTCTTCATACTGATGATCACTTTCTTCATTTTGCGGCAATCACCGCGCAAAGGCGATGATCGCCGCAAAATATTCCTTTCTGTTCCGGCTCAGCCCGACCTGTCAGTTCGAGCGTGCCGTGATGATGTTCCGGAAATGCTCCTCTTCGGTCTCCGCAAAGAGCATACGTCCTCTGCTGTCGGAAACGAAGTAGAAATAATTGGTATCGTTGGGATAAAGTGTATAACGGATCGCGTTCAGACCGGGATTTGCGATGGCGCTCGGCGGCAGACCGCGGTTCTTGTACGTGTTGTAAGGCGTGACGTACTCGGTGTCCTCGCCGGTCATCGTTTCGAGACGCGCTCCGGTATCATGCTGGATCGCGTACATGATCGTCGCGTCCGAATCGAGGTACGGGAAGGAGGAACGGTAGCGGATCCGGTTGTGGAAGACCGACGAAACGTCGCCCAGCTCGTCCGCATAGCGCGCCTCTTTTTCGACCATCGACGCGAGCGTGATCACCTCGTCGACCGTCATGCCGAGGTCTTCGCAGCGATCGTAATACTCGGAGATGAATTTCCGGTCGAAGTTGTCGAGCAGCTTGGACAGCGCCGTCACTTCGCTCGAATCGGTGTAGAAATTGTACGTGTCGGGGAACAGATAGCCTTCGAGCCGCCAGATGCGGTCGGTGGACATCTCGATGTCTTCAAGGAAACGATAGTCGAAGTCGTAATGCTGGATCACGTCGGCGAAGCCTTCGTAGGTCCCGATCCCGTTCGACACGAACAGCTCGATGATCTCGTCGACCGTGTAGCCTTCGGGGATCGTCAGACGGATCTCGCCGCGCTTGATGCTCTTCTTGAACTGAGCGCGCAGATAGTCGTAATTCTGATTGATCTGGATCTCGTAGGTCCCGGCGATGAACACCGCATCGTCGTCCTTCAGATTGCCCCACAGCTTGAACGCCCACGGGTACTTGATCGCGCCCGCATCGTGAAGGACGTTCGCCACGTCTTCCATCGTCGCGTATTCGGGGATCGTGACGGTCACGATTTTGTCGTCTTTCACAAATGCGAAGACGTCGTTTGCGGTTTTTATGACGAATACCGACAAAGCGATCGACACACAGATCACGGCGACGATATACACAACCGCTTTGACGAGACTCATGACCGCGCTGGTCGCGGAGTCGGCTGCGTAGGAAGTTTCCTTCTCTTTTTTCTTTCGGCTGTTGGTCGCCTCATAGTCGATCTCAAAATCGCCTTTTACGGTCCGCGTCTGTTGAGCGGGAAGGTGCGACGACGGACGGACCGGCTTGTTATCGGAGGCTTCGACCCGCGCGGGCAGCTGGGAGCGCCCCGGAGCCGGATTCACGGAAGCTGCGCGGTCTGTCTGCGCGGGACGCAGACCCGGATCGCCGCGCTGCGCCGGAACGACGACGGACGGACCGCGGCTCGATGGGACGGAGGTCGATGAGCCGGAGCGCACCGCGCCTGAACCTGCCGCACTTCCCTGCCGCGGGACATTCGTCGGACGGCTCTGCGGATTCTGCGCGGGACGGGTCGGCTGAGCGGACGTTCCCGACCGGGAGCCGGCGGGAATCGTTCCGCCTGACCGAACGGTCGGAGCGGAAGTCGTGTTCGGCGCCTGCCCGGACGTTTTCTGCGCCGGATAAGACGGCGGACGTGTCGTACCGTTCCCCACCGGTCGTGCGGGCGCCGTGAGCGGACGGATGACCGTGCCGTTCGGCTGAACGGTGCTCTGTGCTGAATTGTGCGGATGGGACGGACGAACCGACGGCGCAGGCCGGACCGGGTTCTGACCGGCGGACGGTTTGCTGACCGGCTGTTCGCGGCGGAAGCTGAAGGTTTCGGCGAAAAGTTCTTCCGCTTCTTCAGCAGTCAGCCTTTCAGAGGATTTTTCATTTTCATTCATTCTAAAAAACCATAACCCTATTCGACAACTTACAAAAACTCGATCGCCGATGCGAGATAGACAAAAAAGCAAATCAGAAACGGCGGCGAAAGCAGCGCTTCGGCGAAGGATTTTCCTTTTGAAACGGGCGCGTACTCGATCGACTGCCCGGCGGCGGCCTGATTCTCACAGATGCGCTCGCATTCGCCGAGAAGCGCGGCAAGCGACGCGAGAAAGAGCGCGGTCAGAGCGAAAATGAGGAAAACCGTGCTCTGCGGCTTGGTGATCAGCGTCCAGATCGTTTCTCCGAGCGCAAGCTCCGTCAGACAGACGCTGAACCGGCAGATCATACAGGCGATGACCGATTTTGTCATGTACAGGAGCAGCGCCATCATCAGCCCGGTGAACAGATAGACCGCAAAGTAGCGGAAGCTCAGCCCGAACATCGCGTACAGAAGCGAGGACGCGACGGCAGCCGTGACCGCTCCGCCGCTTTCATACTCCGCGCAGAACAGTCCGCGGAAAAGCAGCTCCTCCAATATCGAGGGGAGCAGACAGAACGTGATCATTTCGTACAGGAATCCCGGATTTGTGCCGTTCAGATAGGATCGCCAGACGCTGTACTCAGAGTCGATCAGACCGATCGAAACGCCTGCGAGCTTGATCAGCAGGTTCCCGAAGAACAGAACGACCGCCGCGAGGAGCGCGATCAGGACCTTTTCCATGCTGCAAAAGCTGATCCGGAGCTTTTTTCCAAAGCCTGCCCCGCGCATTTTGGTGTAAAAAGCGGAGGGGAGCGCCAGAATGCTCAGCTCCAGCACGATGACCGCCAGACAGATATTCTCGTCGAGCGACAGTGCGGCAAGATCAATAAAGCGCGACGCCGCCAGCATGAAAATGACCACCAGCGCAAGGATCGGCGCGCTGAACGTACTTTTCAGCCGCATATCAGACCTTGAGACCCCGTTCCGTGATGATAAAATCGACGGCAAGATCAAATCTGCCGCGCGGCAGCAAGTCCACCATGAAGTCCGAATAGATCAGTCCGACCTTTGAGCCGGTGAACGAACTGAGATAGCGGTCGTAATAGCCCTTTCCGTAGCCGAGACGATAGCCTTTTTTGTCGTAAACGAGCGCCGGAACGAGACAGGCCGTCACTTCCTTCGACGCGCGGTCGTAGGACGGCAGGTCCTCGGTCGGTTCGAGCAGCCCATACGAACCGCTTTTCAGCTGATCAAGGCTCGTGACATAATGATAGACCATGTCGTGCGCCGCAGGGATGCAGCGCGGAAACGCGACCTTTTTTCCGTCGGCGAGCGCCTGAACGGCGATGGGAAAAATGTTCACCTCATCGTTCTTCGGCGCGTACATCAGAAGAGTGGACGCGAACCGGTAGGTCGCCATCGAAAGAAAGTGCTGACAGATGGCGTCATCCATGCGCGCTTTTGCCGACGGATCGAGCGAAGCGCGGAGCTTTTTGTATTTTTCACGGATATTGTTTTTTCGTTTTCTGATTTCGTACATCAGTCGGTGACTCTCCTTATTGCGTGATTGGTCAGAGCGCCTGGACCGAAGCGCGCAGCTCGTCGGCTTTCGCCTGATCGACCATTGCGGCAACCAGCGCCAGACCGAAATCGAGCGCGACGCCCATTCCCTTCGCGGTGATGAAATTGCCGTCGCGGACGACCTTTTTGTCGGAGATCTTCGCGCCGGTGAGCTTTGCTTCAAAGCCGGGGAAGCAGATCGCTTCGCGTCCGGCGAGCAGTCCGCGTTCGCCTAAAATGGACGGTGCGGCGCAGATCGCGGCGACGAGCTTTCCGGTGCCGACCGCTTCGTCGAGGAAGCGCATGACGGTCGGGTCGGCTTTGAGGTTCAGCGTTCCGGGCATACCGCCGGGGAGGATCACCATGTCGATCGGGTTTGAACGGAGCGCCTTTTCGGCTTCAAAGGTCGTCATGTCGGCGATGACCTCGATGCCGTGCGAGCCTCGGATGACCTTGGCGCCGACGCCGACCGTCGTCACCTTGACGCCGGCGCGGCGGAGCAGATCGAGCGGGCAGAGCGCTTCGATTTCTTCAAATCCTTCGGCTAAAAAGAGATAGGTCATGATCATTACCTTCCTAATTATTATATGTGTCTCGGTTCAGAGGACCAGTCCGGTTTTTTCCGAGATGACTTCGGCGATGTCGCGGAAGATCGACTCCCGCGTGCGGACGCCTTCGTCGTTGTAGCAGCGGATCTTCGTCCAGCCGAGCTTTTCGGACGCGAACTGCGCCGCGTCGTAGCTCTGACGGATGAAGCTCTCGTCCTTTTCATGAATATCCATGACGCGGCCGGTCTCGCCGGAGCGCTTTTTCACCAGTTCCAGCGACTGTTCGGGCAGCAGTTCAAGATAGATCACGAGATCGGGCGACGGGAGACCGAGCTTGATGAACTCGAAATCCCACAGCCAGTCAAGAAATGCGTTCCATTCGTCTCTCGGCAGCTTCGAGAGCTGATGAACGGCGTTGGCGGAGGTGTAGCGGTTTGCCACCAGCACGCGGTCGAGCTTGTCGTAATCCTTTTTCCAGTCGGATTTGTAGGACGCATAGCGGTCGCACGCGAAAAACGTCGACGCGGCGTAGGCGTTGGTGTCGGACGGACGGCTGCCCAGCCGACCGTCGAGATACATCCGCACGAGCGCGGAGGATTCGCTTTCGTACATCGGAAAGCTGAGCGTGCGGACCGAATAACCGTCGATCTTGAGACGGTCGACCAGCATATTGGACTGTGTTTCCTTCCCGGAGCCGTCCAGTCCGTCGATAGCGATAAAGGTTGACATAAAGTTCCTTTCGTTTTTGTAGCGTTAGACGCGGAATCAGGGAAAAAGTTCCCTGCGGAACGGCGTCGCAGTCCCGCCCTTCACTTCATTTCCAAACGGAAATGACAGGAGACAAACTCAGCTGTCCCTGCGTAGTTTCATTTCCATGTATTGCTCTGGCGAGATCAGCACGTCGCGCGGCTTCTGACCGTTCGGCGGGCTGACGATGCCCATTTCCTGCATAAGGTCGATGATCTTCGCGGCGCGCCCGTAACCGACCTTGATCCGGCGCTCGAGCAGCGACGTCGAGATCTTGTCGCTTTCCACCGCGATCTGGATGGCTTCCCATAAAAGCGGGTCGCCGTCGTTGGCTTCGACGTCGCCGTCGCCCGCCACGGTCGCCTTTTTGTTGCCGCAGAGCTGCGCTTCGCGCTCGATGGACTCGATGACCGACTGGTCGTAGCTTCGCGCGGCGTTGTTGTCCTTGATGAAGGTCACGACCGATTCGACCTCCTCGTCGCTGACGAACGCGCCCTGCACACGGGTCGGCTTGACCGCGCCGATCGGCGAGAACAGCATATCGCCGCGTCCGATCAGCTTTTCCGCGCCCGCCACGTCGATGATCGTGCGCGAGTCGATCTGCGAAACGGTCGTGAACGCGATACGCGACGGCACGTTCGACTTGATCAGACCCGTGATGACGTCGACCGACGGACGCTGCGTGCCGATGATCAGGTACATTCCCGCAGCGCGCGCCTTCTGCGCAATGCGGCAGATCGCGCCCTCCACGTCGTCCTTCGCGGTCATCATCAGATCGGCAAGCTCGTCGATGACGATGACGATGTGCGGCAGTCGCTCCGCGTCGGGGTCGTTTGCGATCGAAGCGTTGTAGCCCTTGATGTTGCGGACGTTCGCGCCCTCGATCAGCTCGTAGCGGCGCTCCATCTCGTTGACCGCCCATTGCAGCGAGCCTGCCGCCTTCTTCGAGTCAGACACGACCGGCACGAGCAGGTGCGGAATGCCGTTGTAGACGTTCAGCTCGACCTTTTTCGGGTCGATCAGGATGAATTTCACCTCGTCGGGACGTGCTTTGTAAAGAATGGAAATGATCAGCGAGTTGATACAGACCGATTTACCGGAACCTGTCGTGCCGGCGATGAGCAGATGCGGCATCTTGGAGACGTCAAGGAAGACCGGCGAACCGGCGACGTCCATGCCGAGACAGGTCGCCACCTTGCTCTGCGCCGACTGGAAAGCCTGATCCTCGATCAGCTCGCGGATGTAAACGGTCGCGGCGGTCTTGTTCGGCACCTCGATGCCGACCGCTTCCTTGCCGGGGATCGGCGCTTCGATGCGCACGCCCGACGACGCGAGATGCAGCGCGATGTCGTCGACCAGATTGAGGATCGAACGGACCTTCGTTCCGACCTCGGGCTGAAGCTCGTAGCGCGTGATCGTCGGTCCGCAGGAAACGTCGACGATCTTCGTCTTGACGTGGAACGACGCGAGCGTGTCCACCAGCTTCTTCGCCGTCGACTGGATCTCGCCGCTCAGATCGGCGTTCGGCGGGGTCGGGTCGTAGTTGAGCAGAGGGATCGGCGGGAAAATGTACTCCTCCGGTTCGGGCTTCGGTCTTGCGGCGGCGCTGTTCCCTTCCCCGCTCCCGTCGGAGCCGTCGTTTTCTTCGTCGTTTTCGTCCGAGTCGTCGTCTTCGTCCGATCCATCGTCTTCGTCCGAGTCGTCGTACAGCGGATGCGAGCCGAGACTTGTTTTTTCGATCGGCAGATCGAGCGACGCGGAGGTGTCCATCGGCTCATCGTCCTCGTCGTCAAACGGGTCGTCGCCGAACGGGTCGTCGTCCTCGCCGCGATCGTCTGCGGACTTTGGCGGCTCGACGAAGATCTTCGAGAGGTCGATATCCTCGTCCTCTTCGAGCTTTTCGAGCTTCTGTTTTTCGGTTTTCGGCAGAGGCTTCACCTTTTCACGGCGGAAGAAGGTCAGCTTCGGCGCGGAATCGTTTTCATCGGAATCGTCCGTTTCGGCAGACTCGTCCGCCTCGTCGGAATGACCGGCGAAGGGCGGCGCGGCGGATTCGACGACCGTCTGCTCCGGCTCGTCCGGCTCATCTGCGGGTCCCTGCCCTTCGTTCGATCCGACGGCGTTCATCATCGAAACATCTTCGCGCTCGGAAGCGGCGGCTTTTGCGCGGCGCTCGGCCTTTTCGCGGTCGCGGCGAAGCGCGTCCTCGAAAACGGCGGGGTCGATCGGGACCGGATCGATCTGCGTTTCGGGGACCGGCTCGTTGCTCGCCATTTCGGCGGCGCGCGCGTCCTTCTGACGGCGGCTCAGCTCGTCAAGATCGACCGGCGGCTCCCCGGCGGACGACGGTTCGGGACTGAGCGTGTCGATCTTGGATGCGGCGGTCGTTTTGCGGCGGGATGTACCCGTCGACGCGGCGACGACCGACGACAGACTGGACAGCGGGTCGGCGGCCTCGTCGAGCGGGTCGACAAAACGGCGCTGACCTGCCGCCTGAGCGTTCACGCGGCGTTCATAAAGCTCCTGATTGCGCGCGAGCAGCGCGTCGCGCCGCTCGTTGAGCTGACGCTGATCGTTCTCGATGCGGATGGCTTCGCGGCGGATGCGGGTCTCCTCGAGCCGGTCGGCGGCGACCTCTTTGCCCGAACGGATCCGATCGGAGATCATCCCC
>JAZRXB010000329.1:0-3775 GCA_045600005.1 Eubacteriales bacterium
GTACACCGTGACGTACAGATCGCCGAGTCCGATGGACAGATTTTCGAGCGTTTCCGCGCCCTGAAAACGGAGCAGACGCGCCATTTCCTTCGCGCTCTCATAGAAGACCGCCGCCTGCGAGTTGAAATGCAGCTCGCTGTCCTTTCCGAAATTCCGATGGTTCACGCCGATGGTCAGCGCGATGCCGAGCGCGTAGCCGTTTTTCAGTGCGACCGCGCTTTCGATGCCGGTCACGTCGGTCGACAGGCTGACGTGATAATAACAAGTCTGCATGATATCCCGGATGGCGCGGAGCGTTTCCAGACTTTCGCCGCAGAACGCGACCTCGGTCTGATCGTGCGCGACCAGCTCGTAGCTCGTGCAGGGTCCGCCGATGGCGTTGAAGGACAGCTTCTTTCCGAGCTTTCCGCACTTCTCCGCCCAATACGCCGGGTAGGTCATGAGCGTGCCGTCGGGACGGTCGATCAGTCCCTTCGTGACGGTCAGCAGCGG
This sequence comes from Eubacteriales bacterium, assembly GCA_045600005.1. Lineage (GTDB taxonomy): Bacteria > Bacillota > Clostridia > Oscillospirales > CAG-272 > Flemingiibacterium. The sequence continues at coordinate 493 of JAZRXB010000329.1, forward strand.
CACATCCTCCGACAGGAGCGGCAGGATCTCGTCGGCGAACCAGTCGACGCCGAAGCTCGACACGCCGCCGATCACAAGGTCCGCGCCTTCGAGCGCCGTCTTCACTTCCTCGATCTGAACATACTTCACGCCGTCCGGAAAATCGCGGGGGAACTTCGGGTGACGGCCGGTGAGACGGCAGGTCTCGATGATCTCGCGGTCGAGCGGCGTGCCGACCAGCCGCACCTCATGACCGTTCTCACGCGCCGGGAAAGCCAGCGCCGAGCCCATCATACCCGCGCCGATAATCGTTACAACAGACATATTTTATTCCGGATACGGCAGCTGCCGTATCGTTTCCTTTCCTGATCGTGTCCTGTTCCTTTGCCGGAACAGTTTTCAGAGTACCTCGATCGTTCCGCCGCCGATTTTCAGCTCATGCAGCAGAACGTGTTCAAAATCGCCGTCGGGCGTCGCGCGGTTGGGACCGTGGAAGGTGATCATGGGCTTGCCCTCTCTCGTGACAAAGATCATCGCGTGTCCGCCCTCGGTGTCAAAGCCGGGCTTCAATCCCTTTTTGAAGATCGGTTCGGGCGCGTGTTCCCATTTGCCGAACAGCATGCCGTCGGACGACTTTGCCAGCGCGACGGTGTAGCCCTCAGCGCAGAAGTTCGACCAGATCATGAAGAGCGTCCCCGCGTCATCGCGGATGAGATAGGGACCGTCGGTCACGCCCGCCGCCGCCCACGCCGGCTCCCTTGCGTAGAAAAGCGTCCGCGGCTCGGTGACGAAATGCGTGAGATCGTCCGCCAGCTTAGCCGCGCACATACTGCCGTTGTGATCGGGCATCGAGGTCCATTCGTGGACGAACACCATCCACGGCTCGCCCTTTCCGTCGACGAACAGCGTACCGTCGATGCAGTCCCAGTCCCGCGGCGTGATGCAGCCGCCCGCGATGTCCTCAAACGGTCCGAGCGGGCTTGCGGAACGGTAGACCGAGATCGAGCGGTGATTCGTGAGCGACGAAAAGACCGACGTGAACAGGTAGAAATATCCGCCGAAATAATGACATTCCGGCGCCCAGAAGAAGTTTTTCACGCCGTGAAAATGCTCCGGCACGGCGAAGACCGTCACCGGCGCGCTCCAGTTTTCAAGGTCGGGGCTGACCAGACAGCACACGCCGTCCTTCCCTGCGCTCCGGTACAGATAATAATGCCCGCCTTCCGCGTCGTCACGGTACAGAATGTACGGGTCGCGGCAGGGGAGCTTTTCCGAGGTCTTCGGGGAAGTCCGGTCTCCGTCCGGCAGGATCGGCGCGGCGGAAGACGGAATGTGAAGATTGGAAACGATCATACGGGTCTTCCTTTCATTCGTTAAATTCTGATGTTATTATATCACACCCGGATGGGAAAATCAAGACGGCGGACGAAAAATCCGCCGTATGGCGGTCATACGGCGGATTTTTGATCTGTCAGAATTCTCTGCGTTCCAGCAGCGTCTTTTTCATATCGGGCGTGAGACGGTTGAAATATTCGGAATATCCGCCTGTCCGGACGATCAGGTCGCCGTGACACTCGGGGTGAATCATCGCATCCTCCATGTCCTCGCGCGAATAGCAGTTGACCTGCATCTGCATCCCGCCCTTCCGGAAAAAGACTTCGACCATCGGACGAAGCCCCGCGTCAACGTGCGACTTCGACAGGCGGAGATTCAGCACCGGCGTTCCGAACGGTTCGCCAAGCGCTGCGAACGCTTCGGATACAGTCATGATGCGGACTCCTTTTCTGAAATTCAAATATGCCGGACAAACGGCAAAAGGACGGAACCGGACAAAAACTGCCGGTTCCGCCCTTTCGGGCGCTTATTTGCCGAGGTACATGGCGATCAGATCGTCAAGTCCCTTTTCGGCGGCGTCGATCTTCGAGGCATACCATGAAGCGAAATCGGACGTCTTGTTCTTGGCAAGGTCGCGTAAGATGCCGATGCTTCCGATCAGCGCGGTGTACGAATAACCGAAATTCGTATAGGCGCTGTCGAGGATCATATCAAGCATTTCGGACGATGTGTTGTCGCGCGTGTACTTGTCCTTGAGCGCCACGTTGAAGTAAGCGGGCGTGACGAGCTTCCACGAACGGTACGCCATTTCCTCCAGCACCGCGCCGATGACCTCTTTCTTTTCGCTGCTGATCGTACAGGGAACGACGAAGCAGGTCGCGCCGTTGTGAACGAGCGTCTTATACTCCTTCTGTTCCTCGTCGAGCTTCGGATGCGGGATGATGCCGTAGTCCGATTTCATCTCGCGCAGGTATTCGCACGCGGCGAACCAGTGCGGATAGAACAGCACCTGATCGTTCGCAAAGTTGGTGATCATATCGGTGTCGATGAAGTTGTCGTTCTCGTAGAGGCACGCGCCGGGACATTCAAAGTAGAGCTGATAGAGCTTTTCGGCGAACTTCGCGGTGCGCTCGTTGTTCAGCATGATATAGGGCAGACCGTCCTTATCGCGCTCGGTGGTGATGATGCCGCAGTTATACTGGAAGTGGTCGACCGACTTGACGGTGGTCGCCTCGAAGCCGAACAGGTCTCCCTCTCCGATCTGACCGTCGCCGTTGACGTCGCGGGCGACTTCGGTGCAGTACCTGTTCATCACGTCCATCGTCCAGCCGCCGTCCAGAACGAGCTGATACAGGTCGTCGATCTTTCCGAACCGGTCGGTGAAGATCGTCTGGTTGACGAAGACGCAGCCCGTGACCTTGAGCATTCCGAGGTTCGCGTCGCTGAACAGGAAGTAGATGTCGTTGTCTCCGACGCAGAGCTCCTTCATGTATTCGGTGCGCCACCACGGCTTGTCAAAGCTGATGTACGGGTCGTCGATCATGTTGACATAATAGTCTTCGAGAACGAGCTTGGTTACGGTGGACTGATGTCCCGAATGGATATCGTACACATCGTCGCCCGCCATGACGGTCGCCTGGAATAGCTTGCCCGCTTCGCCGTATGTCGCGCCCATCGCGATCGGGTTGAAGGTCATGTTGAGCTTCTCCTCGACCTCGCGGTTGCGGGCGTAAATGGCTTCGTTGATGACGTCGCCGTCCATTTCGCCGATGATGTCGGTGCGGAAGCGGTAGTGATCGACGTAGCCGAAATTGATCGTCATGCCGTCAAGATCGAGCGTATCCGGCACGGCGGACGCTTCGGCGGCAGTGGTATCGACAGCGGTCGATCCGGTCGGACCGGAATCGGCCGGATCGGTTTCGGTCCGGACGCCTGCGGCTCCCCAGCCGCAGGGAGCCGCGGGCTGGCC
>JAZRXB010000330.1:0-54098 GCA_045600005.1 Eubacteriales bacterium
TCATGGGCGGTACGCAGTCCAAGCTGACTATCGCTTCCAAACCGCCGACAATAGTAATGATGTGCGGTCTTCAGGGTGCAGGTAAAACAACTCACTGCGGAAAGCTTGCAGGAATGTACAAAAAGCAGGGCAAGCGTCCGCTGCTCGTCGCCTGCGACGTTTACCGTCCCGCGGCGATCAAACAGCTCGAAGTGGTCGGCGGACAGCTCGAGATCCCCGTCTTCCAGATGGGCGACAAGGTAAGTCCGGTCGAGATCGCCCAAAAAGGCATCGAACACGCAAAGCAGCACGGTCACGACATGGTGTTCATCGACACTGCCGGCCGTCTGCACGTCGACGAGGTGCTGATGAAGGAGCTTTCCGACATCAGGGAAGCGGTCGGTCCGACCGAGATCCTGCTGGTCGTCGACGCGATGACCGGTCAGGACGCCGTGAACGTCGCGGAGTCCTTCAATGATCTGCTCGATATCACCGGCGTGATCTTGACCAAGCTCGACGGCGATACACGCGGCGGCGCGGCTCTTTCGGTCCGTCACGTGACCGGCAAGCCGATCAAGTTCGTCGGAACCGGCGAAAAGCTCGACATGATCGAGCCGTTCTATCCCGACCGCATGGCGTCCCGCATTCTCGGCATGGGCGACGTGCTGTCGCTGATCGAAAAGGCGGAGCAGAGCTTCGACCAGAAGCAGGCGGAGGAGCTGGAGCGCAAAATGCGCGAGCAGACCTTTACGCTGACCGACTTCCTTGAACAGTTCAGACAGGTGCGCGGCATGGGCTCCATTGAACAGCTGGTCGGCATGATCCCCGGCGTCAATCAGGCGGCCCTGAAGGACGTTAAGATGGATGAACGCCAGTTCGACCGCATCGAGGCGATCATCCTCTCGATGACGCCGGAGGAGCGCGAAAAGCCCGATATCATCAACGCTTCCCGCCGCCGCCGCATCGCAATGGGGAGCGGCATGAAGGTCGAGGACGTCAACCGTCTGCTCAAGCAGTACGATCAGATGAAGCAGATGATGAAAAAGATGACGCAGATGACGGGCGGAAAGCATTTCGGCAGGAAGGGACGCATGAAGTTCCCGTTCTGACCGTATTCAGACGATGAAAGCTCCGCCTGACGGCGGATTTCAATAAAAATTCAAAAACAAATCAATTTTTTTGGAGGAAACTTATCATGGCAGTTAAAATCAGACTCACCAGAATCGGTGCGAAGAAGAACCCCTACTACCGCGTTGTCGTCGCTGACTCCCGTTATCCCCGCGACGGTCGTTTCATCGAGTCCATCGGCACCTACAACCCGATGGTAGACCCCGTTGAAGTCAAGATCGACAACGAAAAGGCCCAGCAGTGGATCAAGAACGGCGCACAGCCGACCGAAACCGTAAAGGCTCTTCTGAAGAAGACCGGCGCGATCGACTGAGCTTTCCGCACGTCCATTCAGCAAGACCGGAGGCTTTGATATGGTTGAACTGAAAAAGGTTCTGACCGACATCGCAAAAGCGATCGTGGATGAACCGGATCAGGTTTCTGTCACCGAGACGGAGGACGAAGACGGCGTTCTGCTCGAGCTTCACGTCGCCGAGGATGATATGGGCAAAGTGATCGGCCGTCACGGCAAGATCGCCAAGTCTATTCGGCTTGTCATGAAAGCCGCCGCCAATATCGTCGATAAAAAGGTTACGGTGGAAATCCGATAACCTGTCATACTGCGGTGAAAACCGAAATCCCGCTGCTTTTCATCCGAAAAGCAGCGGGATTTTTCTGTTTCCGACACTTTTGATAATGCGGAGACCATCCGGCGGACGCCTCAGGTTTCCCGAAGCGCGGCGGCGATCTCCTCCGCCGCTTCCCGGATGAGCGCGGACAGAGCGGCGTCCTTTACGCCGACCACGATGTTCCGGCATTTATTGACCGGGATCAGAACGCGGAGCGCGTTCGACTGACCGACCGCTTTCGCCATTTTCGGCGTGACCTCGCCGGTCAGCGAGTCCGCAATGACGATGCCGACCGGTCCGACGATCACGTCGGCGGTGCGGCAGGCGGCGATCACGGGATTTTCTCCGGTCGCGGCGGCGTCCGGACCGTATTTCAGCATATTGGCGGTCGCAATGCCGTTGGTGCCGACTGCGGTCAGCTCCGCGTCGGGACACGCGGTGCGCAGTGCGTCGATCAGCTGTCCGCCGATCCGTCCGCCCTGTCCGTCGATGATCAGGATCTGTCTGGTCATGTCATAGACTCCTTTCCGCCGGTCGGCTTTTCGCCGAGCAGCGCGAGCGCGTTTTCACTGAAAATCTTCCGCCGAAGCGTTTCGGGGATGGAAAGCGCGTTCAGATAATCGCGCGTCACGTCGGGACGCGCCCACGGGAAATCGCTGCCGAACAGGATCTTATCCGGGTCGTGACCGGTCAGCATCCGCTCTCCCTGTTTCGGGTCGAGGTGAAACATCACGGCAAGCGAGGTGTCGATCCAGAGGTCTTTCCCGATCAGAAGCCGCTCCGCGTCGTCCCAGAACCGGTTCGCACCCATATGGGCGGCGACGAAGCGCAGTCCCGGGAACCGTTTCAGCACTCGCAGGATCCGTTCGGGTGTGCAGTGCGGGCAGTCGGGCGACGCGAAATCCCATCCCGAATGACTGACGACGAACAGATCGTTTTCAAGCGCGGCGCGGTACACCGCGTCGAATTTTTCGTCGTCGACATACGCTCCCATATAATCGGGATGGATCTTGACGCCGCGTATGCCCGCGTCGGCGAGACGGCGCGCTTCGGCAGAGATGCAGTCGCTGTCGGGGTTCAGCGAGCCGAGCGCACGAAGACGGGGGTGCGCGTTTGTTTCAATGGCGAAGCTATTGACGTTGTGCTGCTGGCGCGGATTGGTCGCAATGTTCAGCACGACCGAAACGTCCGAGCCGCATTCGTCCATATGGCGGATCAGATCGGAGACCGTTCCGCCGCCTTCAGGACGGATGCCGCCGACGGCGGCGAGGCGCGGGATGGCTTTCCCGGCCAGCGCGTCGGGAAAAGCGTGTGTGTGGAAATCGATCAGCACGGGAAACCTCCATGAGAAGGTGATGATAATATTCTATTATACCTCCGAAAGGTGTCCATACTGTTGCGAAATTATGAACAATCTCATCATCGTCCAAATGAACGAAAAACGCCGGACCGCTTTGCGGCAGAAATGGCAGATTGCATATTGAAAATTTCCGTTTCATGGTTTATAATATAGTTATAATGGGGTAGAATAGTATTTATCCGTAAAAACCGACCGGATCCGACGGTTTTCGGGAAAAACATCTTGTTCTGCATCAAAAAAATCGCAAAATTTTTATTCGGAGGGAAAACATGGACAACAAAACGCAAAACAGTGCGCATGAGTTCAAGTCGGCGGCAGAGCTTCGCGCTCTCGCGGCAGGCGAGGCTTCCACTGCGAAGGAGCGCATCGCCGCTCTGTTCGACGAGGGGACCTTCGCTGAAACCGGCGCTTATGCACACAGAGTCGCCGCTGAATTCGGCGGCGCAAACGGAGAGCTTGAGGGAGTCGTCTGCGGATACGGTGCAGTCGACGGCAGACTCGTCTTCGCGTTCGCACAGGACTTTTCGAGAATGAAGGGCGCAGTCGGCGCCATGCAGGCAAAGAAGATCTGCGATCTGTATGATCTCGCCGTCAAGAACGGCTCTCCCATCATCGGTCTGTTCGACAGCGCGGGCGCTTACGTGCTGGAAGGCGTCGAGGCGCTGGCAGGCTACGGCAGGATCATGAAGAAGGCCGCGGCGGCGTCCGGCGTGATCCCGCAGATCGCGGTGATCGACGGCATCTGCGGCGGCGCAATGGCAACGATCGCTTCGATGTTCGATTTCGTGATCGGCGCGGAAAAGACCGGCAGCTTCTACGTCAACCCGCCGTTCGTTCTCAACAATCTCGACAGGAAGGCTGACCTCGGTTCGATGAAGACCGGCGCGGCCAACGGTTCGATCGACGTCGTATGCGCTGACGACGCAGCGGCAGCCGCTTATGTGAGAAAGCTCCTTGCCTATATCCCGCAGAACAACGCGGACGGGACCGCCTATACGGCAACGAACGATGAGATCAACCGCCCGACGCCCGACGCTGCGTCGATCATCGCGGCTGACGGCTATTCGATGACTGACGTGATCGCGGCGATCTCGGACGACGGCGCGTTCCTCGAGCTTGGCGAAAGCTGGGCGAAGTCGATGCTCACCGGCTTTGTGACGCTGAACGGCATGGTGATCGGCGTTGTCGCCAACCAGCCCTCCGTCAACGGCGGCAGACTGACCGGCTGCGCGGCAAAGAAGGCTGCCCGCTTCCTGTCCTTCTGCGACTGCTTCAAGGTCCCGGTCCTGACGCTGGTCGACACCGAAGGCTACGAAGTCTCGGTCGAAACCGAAAAGGCTCAGTACGGCGCGGCTCTTGCCAAACTCGCATCCGCCTACGCTTCGAGCGAAAACGCGAAGGTCACGGTGGTCCTCGGCAAGGCTTACGGCTCCGCTTACACGCTGATGGGCTCGAAGTCTATCGGCGCGGACATCGCTCTTGCGGCAGATTCTGCAAAGATCTCCGCCATGCCGACCGCCAGCGCAGTCGCGTTCGCATGGAACGACAAGGTTACGGACAACGCAAAGCGCGGCGAAGTCGAAAAGGAATGGGATTCCGTGATGGCTTCCCCGGTCCTTGCCGCCAAAGCGGGCGAGATCGACGACATCATTTCGCTTGACGAGCTTCGCGTGCGCGTGTCCGCCGCTTTTGAAATGCTGGGCGCGAAGAACGCGCTCTGCCTTGCCAAGCGTCACGGCAATCTTCCTCTGTAAGAAGGAGGATCCATCATGAATTTCGGTTTTTTCGCAGTACCTTCGCTTCTGACCTCTGAGGCGGGCGGTCTGTTCGGCGCGGAGATGGGCAGCACGCTCACCTTCGGCGAACGGATCTCGACCGGTCTCACCGTCATGGGCGTCGGTATGCTGATCATTTTCTCGGTCCTCGCGCTGCTCTGGGGCATTCTGACGCTGTTCCGCATCGTGTTCTACGATATCCCGAACAAGAAGAAGGCCGCCGCTCCCGAAACGGAGCCGGAGCCCGCTGCCATTGAATCGCCCGAACCCGATTCCTCCGAAGAGGACGACGGCGAGCTGGTCGCCGCCATCACCGCCGCCATTACGCTGATGATGGAAGAAGAAGGCAAGCCGCAGACATCCTTCCGCGTCGTCTCGTTCAGACGCACGGCATCCAAATAACTGAGTATAGCCGATTGTTTAATGCTTTAAGATGACAAACGTTATAATAAAATCCGTTTTTATGTCGGCTTTGCCGACATAAAAACACCTCTAAGGCGAGCCCTCGCGCCGAGGGGAGCCGACAAAACAACGTTTTGTCGGCGGCGATAAGCGCGAGTACCGATTGTAAAACGCAGTTTTACAATCGACTAAATAACTGAGTATATAAGGAGATCATATCATGAGAAAATTCAATGTCACCGTAAACGGCAACGCATATGAAGTCGAAATCGAGGAAGTCGGCGCAGAAGCAGCCGCTCCCGCAGCCATCGCAGCTCCCGCGGCAGCTCCCGCAGCTCCCAAGGCAGCGGCTCCCAAGAAGGCGGCTCCCGCAGGCGCAGCCGGCGCAGTCAAGGTCAGCGCGCCGATGCCCGGCAACATCCTGAAGGTCAACGTTTCGGCCGGTCAGGTTATCAAGAGCGGCGAACTCCTCTGCATCCTCGAAGCCATGAAGATGGAAAACGAAATCCTCGCTCCGCAGGACGGCACGGTCGCATCGGTCAACGTTCAGAAGGGCGCATCGGTCAACTCCGGCGACGTACTCTTTACCCTCAACTGAGAGCCGGCCGGTTCATAACTGAGGTGTTCATATGGGTGAAATGTTTTCAAACCTGATCCAGTCGACGGGCTTCTATCAGCTCGCGCAGGATCCGGTCATGCTCGTCAAGACGCTGATCATGTACGGCTTCGTCATCGCCTTGATGTATCTTGCCATTGCAAAGGGCTTCGAGCCTCTGCTTCTTCTCCCGATCGCATTCGGTATGCTGCTTGCCAACCTGCCCGGCGCGAACCTGCTCCACATGGACCTGTTCCTCGGTGAGCATCTGGACGGCGGCAGGATCTTACAGGAAGGCAACCTGATCGACTTCCTGTATCTCGGCGTCAAGCTCGGCATCTATCCGTCCCTGATTTTCATGGGCGTCGGCGCCATGTCCGACTTTACCGCTCTTATCGCCAACCCGAAGAGCCTTCTGATGGGCGCGGGCGCACAGCTCGGCGTTTTCGTCGCATACTTCGGCGCACTGCTGATGGGCTTCGTTCCCGAAGCGGCCGCTTCCATCGGCATCATCGGCGGCGCGGACGGTCCTACCGCCATCCTCGTCACCAAGACGCTCGCTCCGACGCTGCTCGGCGCGATCGCTATCGCCGCGTATTCGTACATGGCGCTGATTCCGATCATCCAGCCGCCTTTCATGAAGCTGCTCACGACCAAGAAGGAACGTGAGATCGTCATGAAGGAGCTGCGTCCGGTCTCCCGCATTGAAAAGCTCATCTTCCCGGTCCTCGTCGCAGCGGTCGTTTCGATCACGCTTCCCGACGCGGCTCCGCTGATCGGCTTCTTGATGTTCGGCAACCTTCTGAACGTCTGCGGCGTGACCGAGCGTCTGTCGAAGACCGCTCAGAACGAGCTGATGAATATCGTCACGATCTTCCTCGGCGTTTCGGTCGGCGCGACCGCGAACGCGGAGAACTTCCTCTCCTTCAAGACCATTGCCATTGTCGTTCTCGGTCTGATCGCCTTCTCGATCTCGACCTGCGGCGGTCTGCTGACCGGTAAGCTGATGTGCTTCTTAACGCACGGCAAGATCAATCCTCTGATCGGTTCCGCAGGCGTTTCCGCCGTTCCGATGGCGGCGCGCGTTTCGCAGGTTCAGGGGCAGAAGGTCAATCCCGCGAACTTCTTACTGATGCACGCAATGGGTCCGAACGTGGCGGGCGTTATCGGTTCCGCCGTCGCGGCAGGCGTGTTCCTGTCTCTCTACAAATAACCGTACAATCCGGAGGAATAACGATCTATGGCTAAAGTAAAAATTACCGAAACCGTCTTACGTGACTCGCATCAGTCCCTGATCGCGACCCGTATGACGACCGATGAAATGCTTCCGATCCTCGCCGAAATGGATAAGGTCGGCTACTATTCCCTCGAAGCATGGGGCGGCGCTACCTTCGATTCCTGTATGCGTTTCCTCAACGAGGACCCGTGGGACAGACTGCGCAAGATCCGCGAGCAGGTCAAGAACACCAAGCTCCAGATGCTTTTCCGCGGTCAGAACAGCCTCGGCTACCGTCATTACGCCGACGACGTGGTGGAATACTTCGTACAGAAGTCCATCGCCAACGGCATTGACATTCTCCGTATCTTCGACGCTCTCAACGACCCGAGAAACCTGAAAACCGCGATCAACGCGACGAAGAAGGAAAAGGGTCACGTTCAGGCGGCGGTCAGCTATACGACCGGTCCGGTCTACACGACCGAATACTACACCAAGTACGCGAAGCAGCTCGAGGAAATGGGCGCGGATTCGCTCTGCATCAAGGATATGGCAGGTCTCTTAAAGCCCTACGACGCTTACGAGCTGGTCAAGGCGCTCAAGGAAACCGTCAAGATCCCGATCCAGCTTCACACGCACTACACCGCAGGTCTCGCTTCGATGACCGCTCTCAAGGCGATCGAAGCAGGCGTCGACGTGGTGGATACCGCGATCTCCCCGATGGCAATGGGTACGTCCCAGCCGCCTACGGAGCCGCTGGTCGCAACGCTCGCCGGCACACCCTACGATACGGGTCTCGACTTGAAGCAGCTCGACAAGATCTCCAAGTATTTCATGCCGCTTCGTGAGAAGTATCTCGCCAGCGGTCAGCTCGACCCGAAGGTCCTGAAGGTCGACGTCAACGCGCTGATGTATCAGGTCCCGGGCGGAATGCTGTCGAACCTCGTCTCCCAGCTCAAGCAGGCGGGCAAGTCCGACAAGCTGCTCGAGGTGCTGGAGGAAGTGCCGCGCGTCCGTGCGGACGCAGGCTATCCGCCGCTCGTCACCCCGTCCAGCCAGATCGTCGGTACGCAGGCTGTGTACAACGTCATCATGGGCGAACGCTATAAGACGGTCACGAAGGAATTCAAGGGCATCATCCGCGGCGAATACGGCAAGACGCCGATGCCGATCAAGCCGGAATTCCAGAAGCAGATCATCGGCGACGCTACGCCGATCACCTATCGTCCGGCAGACGATCTCAAGCCGGAGCTGGAAGCGCTCCGCGAAAAGGTCAAGCCGTGGGCAGTTCAGGACGAGGACGTTCTGTCCTACGCTCTGTTCGAGCAGGTTGCGACCAAGTTCTTCGAGTGGAGAAAGAACCAGCAGTACGGTCTTGACGCCGATCACGCCGACGCTGAAAAGGGCATCCACACCGTCTGATCCTGATAGACGGTAATAGTTGAAAGTCCCTGCGGGAACCGGTAAAAAACGGTTCCCGCAGGGACTTTCTTTTAGATCGACCGCGCAGATTCAGGATAAAAGCGCTGCTTTCAGCTGTTCAGGCGTGTCGAGAAGGACCGATGCGCCGTGGTTTAACAGAAACTCCCTCGACCGGAAGCCCCATGTCACCGAAAGACAGGGAAGTCCGGCGTTTTTCGCGGTCTCGATGTCAACGTCTGAGTCGCCGACATAGACGGCGGCGGAGCGTTCGACCGCAAGATCGGTTAAAATGGCGTTGACCGAATCGGGCGCGGGCTTTTTGCGCACGCCCGCCGCTTCGTTTTCACCGACGGCGGCGTCGAATAATCCCGGAAAATACCGCTCGCAGAGGTCCTTTACCGCGAAATCCGCCTTGTTGGAGACGACGGCGGTGCGGCAGCCGGCGTCACGCAGCGCGGCGAGCAGTTCGGGAATGCCGTCGTAAGGGCGCGTTTTGTCGGCGCAGTGGGCTTTGTAGTGGGTCTTGAAGAACGCGAACACTTCGTCGGTCAGATCTTTTGACGTTCCGGCAGGGACCGAGCGCTCGATCAGCAGACGGATGCCGTTCCCGATAAAGCCGCAGATCACGTCGGTGGGAAGGGGCGGCAGAGAATGGGCGGAAAGAGCGGCGTTGACTGAGGCGGCAAGATCGTCGAGCGTGTCGAGGACGGTCCCGTCAAGGTCGAATATGACAAGCTGGATTTTCATGATGCTTCTCCCATGATATGTTATGGTTAGCCGATTGTTTAATGCTTTAAGATGACAAGCGTTATAATAAAATCCGTTTTTATGTCGGCTTTGCCGACATAAAAACTCCTCTAAAGCGAGCCATGGCGAGCCCTCGCGCCGAAATGGGGAGAGCTGACAAAATAAATTTTGTCAGCAGCGATAAGCGCGAGTACCGATTGTAAAACGCAGTTTTACAATCGACTATATGTTATGGTATCAGTATAGCACGCCGGACGCTTCGCCGCAAGCGGCAAAACTGTCGAGGTTTTCGGTGAAAACAGCATGAAATTTGTCGGAAACGTCAGTAAAGTTCCGGGAAAACAGTCTGTTTTTAGCGGCAGGGGCTTGATTTTTTGCGCTTCTCATGATATAATACCGGTAAGGTGTCATAACAGGCGCGTCTTATCCCCAAATACATCAAGAGAGGTAAAAGATCATGTTGAATGCAGCAATGCTGAGCAAATGGCACGTCCATGCGGGCGGTTACGCGAAGAAGTTACAGGAGACCGGCAAGGTCGACATCAGGGTCGTCTGGGACGACGACGCCGAGCGCGGCTCGAAATGGGCGGCAGAGCTTGGCTGCGCATTCGAGCCGGAGCTTGAAAAGGTCCTCGCGCGCGAAGACATCGAAGCCGTCTTCGTCGATACGCCGACCACCGCGCACAAGGATATCATCATCGCCGCCGCCAAAGCCGGAAAAAACATCTTCACCGAAAAGGCGCTCTGCCCGACGGTCGCCGAATGTCTGGAAGTCAGGAAAGCCGTCGAGGAAGCCGGCGTCATCTTTACCATCTCCTTCCCGGAACGCTTCTCTCCGATCTTCAAGTTTGCGAAGAAGATGATCGACGAGGGCGCGTTCGGCACGATCTCCACGATCCGCCGCAGAAAAGCGCATTCCGGCGTGTCCGACCACTGGCTGCCGGGATACTGGTTCGAGGAGAAGGACGCGGCGGGCGGAGCCATGATGGACCTCGGCTGTCACCCGATGTACGATCTCGCATACTTCGGCGGCAAGGTCAAACGCATCACCGCGCTGTTCAACGCGCCGCTCGGCAGCAGGGTCGACGAAAACGCCGTTTCGGTCATGGAATTTGAAAACGGCATCATCGGCATTTCCGAGACCGGCTTCATGTCCTACGCTTCCCCCGAAATTTTCGAGATCTACGGCACGGAGGGTTCGCTCATCCGTCACGGAAACGACGTGAAGTTCCGCTCGGCGAAGCTCGCGCCCTACACGAACGACTGGATCACGCCCACTCTGCCGAACGCTGACCCGATCCCGCTCTTACAGTTTGTCGACGCCTGCATAAATAAGTCGGGTTCGCCGAAGCTCTGCGGCATCGACGACGCCATCGACCTCACCAGACTGCTCGAAAACGCCTATATCGCAGATCGTACCAACACGATCGTGACCCTGTGAGCGCCATGAAGCTTGAAAAATATCACCGCGCCGCCGAAGCGGGCGACAATGAGTTCTCGATTTTTGTCAATTACGGCGTGAAAAAGAAAGCGGAAGGGAAGTATAAGCTCCACCGGATCCTGATGGTCTGCGCCTATGTCCTGTTTGCTCTGGCATTTTTCGCGTTCTTCGTTTCGATGCATATGCCCATGTTCATCGCCATTCTCCCGCTGCTCACGTGGATCCTGGTCTACTTTACGTGGTATCTTGTCTCCATTGAGTACGAATACACCATTGTCGGCGGCGTGATAAAGATGATGGAGGTGCATTCGATGCGGTATTTCCGCGAGCTTGCGGAGGTTCGGCTCAGCGGCGCGTCGAAGATCGCGCCCTATGACGGCGACCATAAGAAGGACGCGGACGACCCGTCCGTCGTCAATAAGATCTGGGGCGTTTCGTCTGCCGACGCGCAGGATATCTACTATATTCTGTACGAAAACGAAGCGGGCGAAAGATCCGCCGTCTTCTTTGAGGCGACCGAAAAAACGCTGAAGGTCATCAGGTATTACAACGATCAGGTCGTCATGACCAAGACGAGATATTGATGGCCGGGTCTTTTGAGGCGGGATTTTACCGTCTGGCGGACGAGCTGGCGGCGGGATATGAGACGATTCTGGGAAACCGGTTCGTCGGGTTTTACGTCCATGGTTCGCTGGCGTTCGGATGCTTTCATCCGGCGGTGAGCGACCTCGATTTCATCGCCGTGGTCAGCGAGCCGCCGTCGCAGCGTCAGAAGGAGCGCCTTCTGGCGCTGCTTTTCGAGCGCGAACCGGACGCGCCCGCCAAGGGCTTTGAAATGAGCGTGGTCGAGGAGAAGTTCTGCCGGGATTTCGTCTATCCGACGCCGTATGAATTCCACTATTCGCCGACTCACCGTGCGCGGGCAAAGGCAGACCCGTCCGCCTTTGCCGCTTCCATGCACGGCGTGGACCGCGACCTTGCGGCGCATTTCACGGTGCTGATGAAGGTCGGGGCGACGATCCGTGGAAAAGCGCTGTCCGAAGTGTTCGGCGAGGTGCCGGAGGAAGCGTATGACGACAGTCTGATGAACGATCTTGCCGACGCGCGGGACGGGTTGTGTGAGGATACGGTCTATTTTGCGCTGAATTTCTGCCGCGTACTGGCGTGGCGAAGCGAAAAGAAGGTCCTGTCCAAGAAAAGCGGCGGGGAATGGGGACTCAAAAATCTGCCCTCCGTTTATCATCCGGTCATCCGGTCGGCGCTGGACGCCTATGCGGGCGCGGACGTCACCCCCGATCGGGCGTCGGCGCTCCGGTTCCGGGCGTATGTATTTGAAGCGCTCGGTCTCTGACGCCGGACGACCGAAAATACCCTGCTCCAAGGATAAAAATCCGAACGGAGCAGGGCATTTTTCATGAAAGGGGACGCTTTTGACGATCAGCCGCGGTAGGCTTCCTCATCGCAGAAGACGGTGACGTCCGGATGCAGTAGGAGAAGCGTTGCAGGAAGCGAGGTCGTGATCCTGCCGTTCAGCAGACCGGTGATCGCATCGCGCTTGTTCTGACCGCTGGCAAGCAGGATGATCCTGCGCGCGCGCATGATCGACTGGATGCCCATCGTCAGGGCGTGGCGCGGCACCTCGGCGGAGCTCTGGAAGAAGCGGGAGTTGGCTTCGATGGTGCTTTCGGCAAGAGCCGTCAGATGCGTTTCGCAGATCAGCCCTTCTGCCGGTTCGTTGAAGCCGATGTGACCGTTGCCTCCGATGCCGAGGACCTGAAGGTCGATGCCGCCGTCCGCTTCGATCGCGGCGTCATAGGCGGCGCATTCTGCGGCAGGGTCGGACGCTTCGCCGTTCAGAAGATGCGTGTTGTCAGGGTCGATCCCGATCTGTCCGAACAGATTATGATCCATAAAATAGCGGTAGCTCTGCGGATTGGTCGGCTTGATCGGATAGTATTCGTCGAGGTTGTAGGTCCGGACTTCCGAGAAATCCAGTCCGTTCCGGCTCATGTCGACGAGACAGCGGTACATTCCGAGCGGCGTGGAGCCGGTGGCAAGTCCGAGGATGCAGTTCGGTTTTTCACGGACCACACGGGAGACCGTTTCGGCGGCGCGGCGGGACATTTCATCATAGTTTTTGCAGACACAAAGTTTCATGGCGTTTCCGATTCCTTTCGGTTTGATCGGTTCTATTATACACCGATCCGGTCGGTAATGCAAGAGAAAAGCAAGAAAATGATACAAAAACGCAAGATCGTGCAGGATCAGGTCGTCATATGGCGTT
Source organism: Eubacteriales bacterium (assembly GCA_045600005.1). Taxonomy (GTDB): domain Bacteria; phylum Bacillota; class Clostridia; order Oscillospirales; family CAG-272; genus Flemingiibacterium. The sequence goes on from JAZRXB010000330.1 coordinate 12,958, forward strand.
TCCGGTAAGCGTTGTAGACGTTTTCAAACCAGTTGTCGCGCTCCGGGATCGGACGGACCGGCTTCCATTCGGCGCGGACCTCCTGCCCGGCAAGCGTGACCTCGCAGACACGATCCCGGTGCGAAGCGTCGATCTCGACTGTCTCCTTTCCGGTCGGGAGCGGCGCGCCGCCGTCGGCGATGAGATAGGAGCCGCGGCTTTTTCCGCCGTCGGCGATGTAGGCGAGGATGGCGCTCATGTAGACGTACTGCGTGATCAGTATGTCGCGGTTGATGCAAAGCTCGCCGAGCAGTGAAGCGTCGGCGATTCTGTATGACGCGAAGCCGTCAAGCTCGCGCCGGACGCTTTGGACCGCATTTTCGAGCTTCTCCCGGTCGCGGATGAACGCGCCGCACGAGGTCATGACGGCGGCGTATTCCGCCCGCTTTGCGAGGATATCCGCACGGGTGAGCGAGCCGTCCGCGCTGACGAGAGCGGTCAGATCGTCCGCTCTGACCGATGCTGTTTCGTCCGGCATACCGGCGTAGGACGCTTCCGACGTGATGCGTTCGGCGGCACGGCGGCTGCCGACCTGCGTCGAGTTCAAAGCGCTTCCGCCGGGACGGTGGATGCCGAAGACGCCGTTCGCTTCGCCGACGATGAAGAAGTGACGCAGCGAAACGCTCTCGTACCAGACGTCGCCCGCGAAGCCGCCGTTGTTGTGCTGGGCGCACATATCGATCTCGAGCGGTTCGGCGGTAAGGTCGATGCCGTGCAAGCGGTAAAGCTCGACGGCGGGTGCGTTCATTTTCAGAAGACGGTCGATCGGCGCGGCAAGCAGAGCGCCGGAGTTGGCAAGATAGGCGCGCGGCTCGTCTTCGAGCAGAGAGAAGTCGAGCGAACCGTTCCTGTCGGCGGCGGAAGGGTTGCGGCGGAAGTCCATGAAGACCCGTCTGCCCTTCTGACGCTCGGCAAAGACCGCGATGTCGACGAGCGACGAGCCGCCGCCCGAGAGCTTCGCGGGGTCGAACGGCCACTGATAGCCCTTCCTGAAAACCGCCGTGAGCATCTTCGTAAGATCGTCGAACCGGTCGTCAAGGAATTCGCGTTCGTCCGAGCCGTCCGGCGCGGTCGAGAAATAGCGCGGCAGGACCTGCTGATACGTGCCGGACAGGTTCCAGCGGAATTTCACCGACGCCAGTCCGTACTGGCTTTCGGTGACGTTGACGGCGGTAACGCCCGCTTCGAGCGCCGCGCCGTGCGCACAGGTCTGGCTTTCGGGATAGACGGTCGCGGCGTAGATCGCCGACGGTCCGCCGGTCGCCCAGACGACGTTGACCGCTTCAAATAAGCAGAGCCCGTATTCGTTGTAAACGCCGCATTCGTGCGCACAGAGCGCGAGAAGTCCGCGCGCTCTGCCGTCTTCGGTCAGGATCCGCACGACACGGTATCCGTCGAAGATCGGCAGACCCTTTTTCCGCACCGAACGCTCCAGCGCTTCGGTCATGTACTTCGAGGTGAGCGGTCCGCAGGAGGTGGCGCGGGTCCGCACGTCGTGGTCGGTCTGATAGCCCGCGAACTCTCCGAATTCGTTATAGGGAAAGGGAACGCCAAGCTCCGTCAGACGGAGAAAGGCGCGCGTACTGCCCGCCGCTTCGCAGAGCGCAAGATCGCCGTGCATCGCGCCGCCGTCAAAGAAGGATCTCGCCATGTCCTCGACCGAATCGGGCGCGGAGCCGGACAGTGTGAGCTTGTAGTAGGTCTGCTTGTCCGAGCCGGTGTTGCGGGAGGTCCCCATGTTGATCCCCTCGGTCACGACGGCGACGGACAGCCCGCTCGTCTGCGCGATGAGATCGGCGCAGTTGAGTCCCGCCGCGCCGCTTCCGACGACGACGGTGTTGAAGCGGTAAACGGGAACCGTCAGCGTTTCGTTCCCGACCGGAAGACGGCGGAGTTCCGGCGCGGGAAGAGCGGTATGGCCGGTCATAAGCGCGAAAGGGTGAAGCCGCCGTCGATGTTCATGACGCTTCCGGTGGTGTAGGAGAAATAGCCCTCGCAGAGCGCATAGACGGCTTTGGCGATGTCTTCGGGCTGACCCATGCGCCTGATCGGGAGAAGTCCGCCGTCGATCAGATTCAGATATTTGTCCTTGACGCAGGCGGTCATATCGGTCTCGATGATGCCGGGGCGAAGCTCGTAGACGTTGACGCCCTCTGCGGCGAGACGGTCGGCGAAGAGCTTCGTGACCATCGAAAGCCCTGCCTTGGAGATGCAGTATTCGCCGCGGCTCGTGCTGGAGGTGTCGGCGGAGATCGAGGTGATGTTGATGATCATCCGATGCGCGTCGGTCTTTCGTTCGATGAGCTTCTTGGCGGCGAGCTGAGAGAGGAAGAAGGTCCCCTTGAGGTTGATCGAAAGCAGACGGTCAAGGCTTTCCTCGGTCATGTTGAGGATGTCGTCGCGCACGAGCGGAGCCGCGCCCGCGTTGTTGACGAGAATGTCGAAGCCGCCGGCTTTTTCGGCTTCCTCGATGATCTTTTCACGGCATTCCGCTTTGGAAATGTCGGCGGAGATATAGAAGGATCCGGGAGAGAGCGCTTTTAATTCGGCGATGTATTCCGAAACGGCTTCGGCGGGCTTGGTGGCGGCGGCGATGATCTTGTAGCCGTTCTTTGCGAGAAGGAGCGAGATGCCGCGTCCGATGCCGCGGGACGCGCCGGTGACGATTGCGGTCGGCATGATGAATTCCTTTCCGGATCCGGAGGTCCGACTGCGGATCTCCGGATCCTGCATAGCTTATTTATTCAGGCAGGCTTCCTTATAGATCGGCGCGTAGACTCCGCCGTCGCGCATCGGACAGCCGGTGGTCGTGTAGGCGCGCATCAGCTCGGTGCATTTGCCGCAGGTGACGCAGCATTTGTTCGGCTGCATCGTTCCGGCGATCAGGTCCCTGGCAAAGCCGTCGTAGGCGAACGCCATGCGTCCGAAGCCCGCCATCGAGATCATGCCCGAGCCGACTGCTCCGGCGGCGAGACAGGGCGCGAACTGACGCAGGAAGGTGTAGCCCGTGCCGATGAACGTGATGTCCGGGAACTGCTTCTGTAAGATCGCCGCGCCGTTTATCATGCGGGAAACGCCGACCAGCGGATGCTCGGGAGCCTCGTAGCCGCCGTGACAGTAGGGACGGTTGACGTGCGGGTTGTAGTAGGGCGTGCCCATCGTGACGTTGACGAGATTGACGCCGAGTTTGCTGATGTCGCCGATGAGACGGATCGCTTCGGTCGGGTCGAACTTCGTTAAGTCCTCTCTGTCGTCGCCGAAGCCGTAGGGGTAGCCGATGCCGTCGTGGACGTTCAGACGGGTGGCGACGGCGAGCTTTGAGCCGACGCGCTGCTTCACGCCCTCGATGACGTTCCGGTACAGCCGGGTGCGGTTTTCGTAGGAGCCGCCGTAGCGTCCCTCGCGGGTGTAGGCGGACAGAAGCTCGCTCATCAGGTAGCGGTGGCAGGCCTTGATGTCCACGCCGTCGAAGCCCGCCTGTTCGGCAAGCTCCGCCGCTTCGACGAAGGTCTCGCACAGACGGTCGAGGTATTCGTCGGTGACGACCGGATGATCGGGCGAAATGTTGAACGGCTTGTTGAGGACCGGGTTGTGGTAGGCGATGATCGGCGCGGGCAGGTTCTGCGGACGGGAGAATCGTCCCGAATGGGTCAGCTGGCAGATGACCGGCGCGCCGCCGTTCTTCTCGTGAAGCTCGTCGACGAAGCGCTTGTAGGCGTCGAGATTTTCCTTATGGAGCCAGAGCTGGCGGCTGTTGGAGCGCGCTTCCTCGCGCACGGCGACCGCTTCGAACCAGTAAAGACCGGCTTCGCTGTTCGCAAAGCGCAGATAGCGGCGGCGGGTCAGTTCGCCCGGCGCACCGTCCGGCAGGCTGTCGAAGCCCTCCATCGGATGGACGGCGACGGCGTTTTTGATATGGAGCTTTTCGTTCTTGACGTCGAAGGATTTTGCGAGCGGCGATAAGTCCTCGGAGAGAGGGAGCGAAAGACCGAGCGAATCGAGGTCGGCTTTCACATCGTCGAGCGTTTTGTAGCGAAATTCAAACGGCATAGTGTTTTACCCATTCTTTCAGTGTTTCAGCGTCGGCGCGGAGCTGTTCGCCGGCGTCGTCTTTGACGAATTCGAGCAGTAATGTGCGTGCTTTATGGTCGGAGGCGAGAATGTCGAGATAGCGTTTCCACGCTTCGGCATGATCGGCGAGCGGATAGCGGATGCATTTCCCGCTCCGCGCGTCCCACGCGAAGACGTGGACGTTCGATACCCATTTAAGGACGCTTTTCAGCGCTTCGGCGTTGAAATCGACGTCCTTTGCCTGATTCGGCTGCCAGTAGAGGAAAACGTTGTCCCGGTCGATCTCACGCATCAGGGAAGCGGCGGAGGGTGCGGTGTTCGTCAGCGTTCCGCCGTGGTATTCAAAGCTCATCGTAAGCCCGGCGCCGGCGGCAAGGCCGGCGCAGAGCTGCGCTTCCCTTACCAGTGCGCACCGTTCGTCCGGCGTGACGGCTTCGCTGTTTTTCGTACCCGCCCAGATGCGGATATTCGGCGCGCCGAGCGCTTTCGCGGCGGCGAGATAGGCGGAAAACTCGGCTTTCGCATCGGCGTATTCGCCGAGCCGGTAATATGAACCGTAGGAGACGACCGACACCTGCTTTCCGGCCGCGTCCTGCGCGATGGATGCGCAGGCTTCGAGTCCTTCCTTCGGCGCGTGAACGTCCGAGCCGATCTCGATCCCGTCAAGCCCGGTCTCGCGGGCGAGCGTCAGGACCTCTCCGATCGTCTTTTTTCGGAACGTGACCGAAACGATTCCGGTGGTGAACATGATATCATCCCCCGTTTATGCCATCGTTTCGAGCATTTTCAGAGAAACGCCCCATTTTGTCGGCTCGCCCTTCGACCAGCGTCCGAATTCCTCTGCCATGTATTCGCCCATACGTGCGACCTCGTCGCCGAGCGAACCGGCGATGTGCGGGGTCAGCATGACGTTCGGCAGCGTGTAGAATCTGCTGCCGGGAACCGGCGGCTCCGGCATGGTGACGTCGAGCAGAGCGAAACGGTTCGGCTCCGCTTCGAGCGCCGCGATGAGATCGTCCTCGACGACCTGTGCGCCGCGTCCGGTGTTGATGAAGACGGCGTTCGGCTTCATCAGAGCGAAGCAGGAGGCGTTCAGCATTCCGACGGTCTGCGGATTGTTCGCCAGATGGTTCGAGATGACGGTGCAGGACGAGAAGATTTCTTCGAGCGAAGCCTTCTTCACGCCGAGCGAAGCGGCTTTTTCATCCGAAAGGAAGGGGTCGAAGCCGAGGACTTCGAGCTTGTAGCCTTTCAGACGCTCCGCGACCATCGAGCCGATCATGCCGATGCCGATCAGACCGACCCTGCTGCCGTAGTTGCCGGTGAAGGGATTGCCTGCACCGCGGTTGCTCCACGTCGGGTTCGAGGAGCGGTGGAAGCGCTGGAAATAGCCCTTGTTGGCGAGGATGATCTGCGCGACGGTGTATTCCGCGACCGGAACGCCGTTGGCAGCCCACGCGCTGAACACTTCGACGCCCGCTTCAAGGAACGGACGGGCGAAGTACTGGACCGAACCGGCGGCATAGAAGACGGCTTTCAGGTTCGAGAAATACTGTGCTATCTGCTCTGCCGTCAGGGTGAACATTCCCCACGTGGTGAAGATCACGTCGACGGTGTTCAGCTCGGCGGCGCGGCTGTCAAGCTCGTCCGGGTTCCAGATCGGTTCGAGAAATTCGAGCTGTCCGGCGAGCGCTTCGCGGGTCTCCTTCGTGTAGACGCATAGGCATTTGTCGCGTCCTTTTGAAATGATAATGGCTTTCATGGGGATATCCTCCTGAATGATGAAAAAATAATGAATGATGAAAACGATTCCGTGCGTTCTGAATCTTTTCTGCCTTTCATCATTATATCACGTTGCCGGGAGCGCGTCAAGAGGGCGTGACGGGTGCCGGAAAACGAAAAAATCCGCCTTTCGCCCCGCTTTGGCGGACGCCGCGGCGGGACAGGGCGGATTTCTAAACGTTTTCCCGGAAAAGACGAATACTTTGACGGAAAAAAAGCTTGAAATGATTGAAAAACGATAAAATATCAAAAAATCGGTTGAAAATCTGACTGCTTATCCAAGATCGGACGGTCGAAAAACGACATCAGTAAATCTTCATCGCGTTCAGTTCCTTCTGAGCCGCCGCCGCTTTCTGGTTGTAGATCACGTCGAGCGACGAGGTGGAGGTGACGGCGCGGCTGACCGCTTCGCAGGTCGCGGCGGCGAGATTCTGCGTCCCGGACGCGAACAGAAGCGAAAAATCGGTCGTCGCGCCCGCGAGGATCCTGTCCATCATGTGGATCGAGTCGCTGTCGCGCAGACAGCGGTTGATGCGCTCGTTGCGGTAGGTGTCGAGCACGTAGTCGAACGCGGCGGCGTTCATCGCCTCCAGGATCAGACCGGAGGTCTCGTAGTTCGGCGTGTTGGCGAGCGCGCAGAAGACCGGCGCTTCGGGAGCGAGCGGCGAATAATAGTCGGACTGGCTTTCGTCCGCCTTCGGCATGGGGAGGATCCCCCACTGACTGCGGTTGTTGATGAGCCAGGTCGTGACATACATCCGGTCGGTCATGAACAGAAGATCGTCCGTGACGAACAGCGAACGGATCCCTTCCGACGTTTCGACGTATCCGCCGTCGAACAGCAGATGATAGAGCCGGTCGACGATCCCGGACGCGCGGAAATCGTCCATATAGGTGATGACCGGCACTTCGCCGAACTCATGCGAGACGTAGGACAGTCCCGACGAGGAGACGAGCAGGTCGAGATAATCCGCGCGGTCCGCTTCGATGCCGTGTCCGTTGATGACGCCCGACGCATTCGACAGCTCGTAGAGCTTTTCCCATGTCCAGTTCCCGCTGTATACCAGCTCATAGGGATTTTCGAGACCGAGACTCCTTATCAGATCGGTGTTGACATAGACGCAGCTGAGGTATTCGGGATTGACGTTTGCCGAACCGAACACGCCGCAGAGCGTCGTGCCGTACAGGGCCTCGTTTGTCAGCGAAGGATAATAGTACCGGCTGTCGTAGTCGGTGAAGGGCAGACTGCGCATATTGGCAAGCAGTCCGGCGGCGGCGAAGCTGCCGAGCGACGACTGCGGCACGGCGAGCAGATCGGAGAAGTACATATCCGACGCGATCGCTTCCTTTGCCCTCGTCAGCATTTCGGATACGTCGGAGACGCCGGGCAGGATGCGGACGTTATATTTTTCCTCGATCGAACGCTTGCAGTCGATCCGGCTGAGCACAACGGGGTCGGCGCTTTCGGAAGGACAGATCGTTTCGGTGTCGGTGGTGGCGATGATGACGGCTGCGCCGTCGAGATCACGGCAGGGGAGCGCTTCGAGCCGCTTCTGTGATTCCTCGCGCGGGTCGGGAGCGGCGGTCGTTTCCGGCGGTTTCCGGGTCGCGGAGGTCTGCGTGACGGGGTCCGACGTTTCGGTTTCCTCCGTCTGTGTGACGGAAACCTCGCTGCCGGGACGGTTGATCACGATAAAACCGCAGGACGTGAGCGAAAGGGCGGAAGCGGCGGTCAGCGCAAGAAGCCGGACGAGCCGGTTATAAGGCTTATTCATGGCAGAATCCTTGTCAATCAATCGTTATTTCGATAAAAATTATACCCTTTGCGGGAACAAAAATCAAGCCGTTGCCGTCAAGATTTACAGTAAAGACACGTTTGCGTCACGAAAAGCCGTATCGGGACGGGAAAAACGCGGCTGCGAACGCCATATAATAGACCGGACGGACCGAACGATCCGTCTTTCAGTTCAGCCATGCTTCGACCCGGTTGATCGGGTAGCCTTTTTCGGAAAACGCCTTTTCGTATTCGGTCATGATGTTGTCGGCGGCGTATTCGGATGCGTGGAGATCGTAGGTCAGATTCTCGAGCCGGAAGCCGCAGGCGGCGAACTCTTCAAGCGAAAAATCGAACAGCCCGCGGTTGTCGGTCTTGAAGAAGACCGCTCCGCCGGGTTTCAGAATGCTTTTGTATTCTTCGAGGAACAGACGGTGGGTCAGGCGGCGCTTGGCGTGTCCCGCCTTCGGCCACGGGTCGGAGAAGTTCAGATAGAGCCGGTCGACCGAGCCTTCGGCAAAGACGTCCCGCAGTCCGGCGGCGTCTCCGATCAGGAAACGGATGTGAGACTGCGCGCCGGTCTCCTTTAAGCGCGCGGCGTATTTTTCCATGGCGAGCATGGCGACGTCGCTCACACGCTCCATGGCGATCAGATTCACGTCGGGATACCGTTCGGCGAGACCGCAGATAAAGGAGCCTTTTCCGCAGCCGATCTCAAGCCAGAGCGGGCGCGCGCCGCCGCAGGAGAAAAATTCCTCCGCATTTTCGGCGCTCACGACGCCTTTTTTCAGCAGAAGCGAGGAACACGCTTCAATTCTTTCGGCTCCGTGCTTTTTTTTTCTCATTCTCATCTTGCAATTTGCTCCTTTTTTTGATAGAATATATAATAGCGTCGAAATACGACGAAAAAAAGCGGGTAGGGGGAGACGACGGACGTACTTTCGGACGTCGGCGCGGCATATCCCTATCATTATATCACATCCCTGCCCGGTTAGGGAAGGGGTTTGCGCGAATTTTTCGTAATTTTCGGCAAGGAAATACAGGAAGGTGATTAAATACCGATGATAGATAAGAAAAGTTTTCTTGAACGGCTGGACGCCGCGCTCGTGCTGCGCTGCGTTCCGGACGACGATGCTGCCGTGTATATCGCACAGTTCGACCGCTTTTACGACCGTCTGATCAGCGACCCCGAAAAAATGGTGATACTTGAAGATGTGGACCTCATAGCCGACAACATCGTCGCCGCTCTGAGAAAGAAGCGTGCCGCAGAAACGGCGTATGCCGAAGGCGAGGAGGTCGTTTCCGAAGAAGAAGAAACGAAACCCGCTTCGGACAGCGGAGCCGCGCAGAGCGGCGGGATGGATGAACCGAACGGAAGCATATCTCCGAAGGCTGTATCCGACGCTTCCGTTCAGCATACGAGAACGGTGGCGGCGGTTCCCGAAAACGCCGTCGTTCCGAGCGGAGCCGCGTCGGAGGAGGATACGGACGACGACGGCGCGGAAGACGAGTACGAGGAAGGACAGCTCCCGGAATATATGGAAGACGAACCGGCTCCGAACAGTACGCTGTTCTGGGTCCTGTTTGGCGTTACTCTTCCGATCACGCTGCCGCTCGTGACCGCCGTGTTCCTGCTCTTTGTCGCCATGTGGGCGGTGCTGTTCGTTGTGATCGCGGCGTCGGTCGCGGCGCTGGTCGCGCTGGCGGCAGGCGGGACCGCGCTGGCGCTGGTCGGCATCGTTTACGGCATTACGCAGCTGTTCGACGTCATGCCGATCGGACTGTTTGAGATCGGTCTGGGCGTTGTGATCGGCGGATGCGTGATCTTCTTCGGCATTCTTCTGTATAATTTTGCGATCCGTCTGATCCCGGTTCTTGTCCGGCTGGTTGCGCGGCTGTTTGTCTATACGTTCGGACAGCTGAAAAAACTGTTTAATTTTCTGAGAAGGGAGTGCGCCAAGCAGTGAAACCCACTTCGATTATATTTCTGATTATTTCGGTCCTGCTTGTCATCGGCGGGTTCACGACGATGGGCGTGGCGAAGAAGCTCGCGGCGGAGGAAGGCGTCGAGCTGGTCGCCGAGATCTCCGAGGGGAGCGAGGATTATATCTTCCAATATGAATATGCGGACGACAATGTAGGAAAGATCGCCGTCAGCGTGAAGAACGCGAAGGTGAATGTATACGGCGGCGCGTCGAAGGCTTACATCGAGCTGATCAATTTCCCGGACGGAATGTACGATCTGAACGCGGGCAACCACGTGCTGAAGATCAGCGATATCACGGGACTCGATTCGCTGGACAGCCTGACCGCGCTTGCGTCCAATTTCAAGGGACTTCGTTCGCTGGTCAATTTCTATAACATTCTCGGGCTGGAGCGGACGGTCAACATCTACCTCTGCGACGCGATCCCGGTGAAGGTGGTGGAATGCACGTCGGATAACGGCGATATGACGGTGAAGGACTGTTCCGCAACGACCGATTACAATCTGAAAACCGGGAACGGCAGCCTGCGGCTTGACAACGTGAGCACCATGTCCGCTTTCCAGCTGGAGACCGGGACGGGCGATATCACGCTGAAAAACTGCTATGCGGGGCTGCTGTCCATAAAGATCGGCAGCGGCAGGGCTGAGCTTGGCGCGACCGACTTCCTGACGCTGAACGCGGAACTGGAAAACGGAAATCTCCGCCTCGGCTACCGCTACGATTTCGATTACGTCAACCGCGACATTGATGCGTCGGGCGGCGTCACCATCGACGGCGAAGCGCTCCCGAACGAGGTCGAAGACCGGACCATCCCGACCAGCGCTCTCTGTGAGATCAGCGTGAAGCGCGGCTCCGTGACGATCGTCTCCAACGAACAGGATACGGACGCAGAGAGCTGACGCTCTGACAACTTCTTTGAAAGGAACCATAAAACGATGAGACAGGAATTTCTGCTTGACAAGGAATGGCGCTTCCACCTCGGCGACGTCGATCTTTCCGCTTCCAAAACCCATACCGATTCCTATTCGTCCTCCAAAGCCGGACAGGAAAAGGGCGTGCCGAACATGAACTATGACGACGGCGGCTGGCGCGTCGTCGATCTGCCGCACGATTATCTGACCGAAACCGATTTCAGCGCCGACAACCTGATCTCCCACGGCTACAAGACCCGCTGCAACGCATGGTACCGCAAGGGCTTCAAGCTGCCTGCCGAGCTTGCGGGGAAGCATCTGATGCTTTCCTTTGAGGGGACCGCCGTCACCGCGCGCGTCTACCTCAACGGCTCGCTGATGGGACGCTCGTTCAGCGCCTATGCGCCGCTCGACATCGACGTCACCGACCGCGCGTTCTTCGGAGACCGCGTCAATACGCTCGCCGTCTATATCGACGGTCTGACCACCGAGGGCTGGTGGTATGAGGGCGCGGGCATTTACCGCCACGTGAAGCTCTATGCCAAGGAGCCGCTTCACATCGCGCACGACGGGCTGTTCATCAAGCCGGTCTTTGTCGGGAACACCGCCAACGACTGGAAGGTCGTCTGCGAGACGACGGTCGAGAATTCCGCCTACGCTCCCGCCGAATTCACCGTGCGTACCGGCATCTGGGACGGCGAAACGCTCGTCGCGTCGGGCGAGACCGGGCTTTCGGTCTGCGAGAGCGACGCAAAGAGCATCGTCACGCACACCCTTTCGATCTCCAACCCGAAGAGATGGGATATCATCGACCCGAAGCTCTACACCGCAAAGGTCGAGCTGATCCGGAACGGCGAAGTGATCGACGCCGATTCGACGCGGATCGGTTTCCGCACCTTCACCGTCGACAAGGACAAGGGCTTCTTCCTTAATGAGCGTCCGGTCAAGCTGCTCGGGACCTGCAATCATCAGGATCACGCGGGCGTCGGCGTTGCCGTTCCCGATTCGATCCAGTATTACCGCATCCGCCGTCTGAAAGAGATGGGGACGAACGCTTACCGCTGCTCGCACAATATGCCGACCAAGGCGGTGCTGGACGCCTGCGACGAGCTGGGTATGCTGGTCATGGACGAAAACCGCCGCTTCGAGTCCCGTCCGGAGGTGCTTTCGCACGTCGAGGCGATGGTGAGACGCGACCGCAACCATCCGTCGGTCGTCATGTATTCGCTCTTCAACGAGGAGCCGATGCAGGGCACGAAGGAGGGCGGCAACATTTACCGCCGCATGAAGAGCCATGTCCTGAAGCTCGACGACAGCCGTCTGCTGACCGGCGCGATGAACGGCGGCTACAACGACGCAGAGGGCGCGGCGTCCGAGATGAGCGTCACCGGCATCAACTACGCCGTTCCGAACGGCGTGCTGCAATACCGCAAAATGTATCCCGATCAGCCGATCGTCGGCTCGGAGAACAACAGCGCGATCTCGACGCGCGGCTGCTATAAGACCGATAAGGACGCGCACGTGCTGTCCTGCTACGACGAGGAGGTCGTGCCGTGGGGTCAGCTGATCAGGACCACATGGAAGTTCACCCGCGAGAACGACTGGTTCGGCGGCATCTTCATCTGGACCGGATTCGATTACCGCGGCGAGCCGACGCCCTACGACTGGCCGTCCATCGGCTCGCAGTTCGGCATCATGGACACCTGCGGCTTCGCCAAGGACTCCTTCTGGCAGAACAAAGCCTGCTTCACGACGCTGCCGATGCTGCACCTGCTCCCGCACTGGAACTGGACCGAGGGCGAGACCGTCCGCGTCATGACCGTCACCAACTGCGAGGAAGTCGAGCTGTTCTTAAACGGCGAATCGCTCGGACGCAGAAAATCCGACGTCTGCGACCAGTGCATCTGGAACGTGACCTTCAAGCCCGGCACGCTGTCCGCGAAAGCGTACAACCGCGGCGTCCTCGTCGCGGAGGACAAAGTCGTTACGGCGGGCGCGCCGAAGCGCATCATCGCCGAGCCCGACCGCGGCTGGCTGTATGCCGACGGTCAGGATACCGTTCCGGTCAACTTCCGTGTCGTCGATGAGAACGGCAATCCCGTTGAAACGGCGGATGATCTGCTGCACTTCGAGCTGATCGGAGACGGTACGCTGCTCGGCGTGGGCAACGGCGATCCGAACTGTACGGAGAGCGACCACGAGCCGCGCCGCAGCCTGTTCGCCGGTCACGCGCAGGCGCTGATCCAGGCAAAGGCGGACGGAAAGTCGCTGAAGCTCGTCGTCACCGGCGAAGGACTGGAGAGCGATGAGGTCGTCTTCGAGCTGCGCGCCGGAAAGCTCCCTGCCTATTTATATGCGTCGGTCAACCGCGCACTGAACGGCGTTACCGTCACGAGCGAGACCTTCGCCGAAGAGCCGGACACGCTGATGGAGATCGCCGACAACGATATGAACTCGCTCGAACCGGTTTCCTTCGACCAGTGGACCGCGCGCCCCGGCTTTAAGAACGGCTGGCGGTTCTACCGCGCGTTCTTCACGCCCGCGAAGCTCGCCAACCCTGATTCAAGGAACGAATGCCGCCTTGTCGTAAAGCGTCTGATCGGCGAATACGCCAAGCTGTACATCGGCTCCGAGCTGGTATTTGAAGGCGAGATCGGCGACCGTCCGCTTGAGGTCTCCTTCACGGGAAAACCGGGCGTAAAGACCGAGCTGCGGCTCTCGCTGCGCGCCGGAAGCCGTCCGGCGGGCATCATCGGCGGCATGGAGCTGACCGTAGGCTGAAAAGTTCGTCATTTTCCCGAAAAAACGTCCTCCGGACGGATTTTTCTCCGGGCAGAGGGCAGGAAAGCAGAACTGCATTTTTAATAAATTAAAAAATACGGCTTTAAACACGGTTTTCACCCATTGACTTTTGTCGAAATGCTTGTGCATTGATGACAAATAAGATGTCAAATCTTTGGGGAAAAAAGCTCTATCTTTTTTGAAAAAAATCTGATACAATATTAGACGTTAAAGTCTCGTTATGTACGGGCTCAGACTGCGCTCAGCCGCGCGGGGAGCCGTTCATGATAACGATAATACCAAGGAGGATTACAACCAAATGGCAAGCTTATCTCTTAAGCACATTTACAAGAAGTATCCCGGCGGCGTTACGGCCGTTTCGGACTTCTGCCTTGAAATCAAGGATAAGGAATTCATTATCTTCGTCGGTCCGTCCGGCTGCGGCAAGTCCACCACTCTGCGTATGATCGCAGGTCTGGAAGAGATCACCGAAGGCGAGCTCTTCATCGGCGACAAGCTCGTCAACGACGTAGCGCCGAAGGACAGAGACATTGCGATGGTGTTCCAGAACTACGCTCTGTATCCGCATATGTCCGTCTTTGACAACATGGCATTCGGTCTGAAGCTCCGCAAGACCCCGAAGGAAGAGATCAAGAGAAAGGTCGAAGAGGCCGCTCGTATCCTCGACATCACCCACCTGCTCGACAGAAAGCCGAAGGCTCTGTCCGGCGGTCAGAAGCAGCGTGTCGCGCTCGGCCGTGCAATCGTCCGTGACCCGAAGGTCTTCCTTCTTGATGAGCCGCTGTCCAACCTGGACGCAAAGCTCCGTGCTGCCATGAGAACCGAGCTTACCAAGATCCACAAGAGACTCGGTACCACCTTCATTTACGTTACGCATGACCAGGTCGAGGCTATGACCATGGCAACCCGTATCGTCGTCATGAAGGACGGTCTGATCCAGCAGGTTGATTCTCCTCAGAACCTTTACGACTATCCGTGCAACATCTTCGTTGCAGGCTTCATCGGAACTCCTCAGATGAACTTCATCAATGCGAAGCTCACCAAGAAGGGCGAAGATATGTACATCAACTTCGCAGGCAACTCCATCAAGCTCCCGAGCGAAAAGGCAAACAACCCTGCGCTCAAGGACTACGTAGACAAGGACGTCATCGCCGGTCTGCGTCCGGAGTGCATCCACGACGAGCCGATGTATCTGTCCGCTATGGCTGACAGCGTTATCACCACCAACGTCGACGTCACCGAGCTTATGGGTAATGAAATCTTCCTGTACCTCGCTGCTGACGAAGAGCAGTCTCTTACCGCGCGCGTTTCCTCGCGTTCGACCGCAAGAGCCGGCGACACCATCAAGGTCGCTCTCGACGTTACGAGACTCCACATCTTCGACAAGGATACCGAAAAGTGCATCTGCCACTGATTTCCTGAAACGGAAAACCGTGTGTTTCAGGCTTAACAGAGATAGGGGACTGAACGAACCTGTTTCTGTGAGCTGACGGTTTCGGGTGTATCAAGAAGAAAAGCCGTTGCTTTCTGACCGGAAAGTGACGGCTTTTCCATCCATTTGAATGAACATAAAGGATCACAGACATGAAAAAACTTATTTCCTGTGAATTCAATATCGACACCGCCTGTGTCGAATTGAAGTATGATAATGGATCCATGATTTCCATCGACTGCACTGCGGTTGAAAACGAACTGGATGCATCAATGCTCCGGCGAAGTGAACTTGACTGGCTGATATATAATAAGCCGTTGGAATACGCCGATCTTGTCCTGAATGGCGGTATTGAAGATTACATGAAAGGGACGGCAGAGCATCGGTTAACAGATTAAATATATATGAGCGCGGGGAGCAGTTTTCGATGACTGCTCCCTGATTTTTATTTAGGACGGCTTTGACCGCTTAAAGCGGGGGTGAGGAAAACGACCCGCCCCGCATGGGGTATTCCTATTTGTAAACAATCGTCCTGCCATCTTGCAAATGACCGTATATTCGGATATAATGTAACTTAAAGCAATGCGTTTGCGTCAGGCGCGCCCACGAAGGGGATATGTCAGCCGGAGAAGCGTCCCGCAAACGGGACGTATCGGAAAGCCGTGCGCATAAGCTCCGGCAGGCGGGACGCATCCCCGGTGAAACGCTTTGGCAGATCGCGGGTCATGACTGCGGAAAATCGAAAGATCAGAATTTTTATATCGGATTAATTGGTTTCAGTGATGCGTAGATGAAAAAATACAGGTATACTGTAAAACAGAGTTCGGATTTTTGATCGGGAGGAGGTCTGCGATATGTGGCGGGATAAAGAAGCGCGGCGATATATGATCGGCTTTGTCAGCGCCTTTCTGCTGTTCACGGGGCTTCGCATCGCTGCGAATAGTATCGACTTCACGCCGGAACGTCCCTTCTTCCTTTATATGATCTCGCAGATCGGCTGCGTCCTGATCATAAGCTGCTGGATGCTCACCGTGCAGAGCAGGATCATCCATCGGAAAGTCAGACGGCTGATGCTCGGAATAGGCGGTCTGTTCCTTCTTTACTTTTTTATGCAGATGATAAAATACTGCCTGTTTTCCGAAGATGTGACGATCTGCCGGTATATGTGGTACGGCTATTATACCCCCATGACGCTGATCCCGCTTCTGGCCTTCTATATCCTGCAATACCTGTCCGTCCCGGAAGAAAGTATAAACACGCATTGGAGACTGCTGGCCTTTCCTGCCGTGCTGATCTGCCTTGCTTTTCTGACCAACGATTTTCATCAGCTTGTCTTTGGGCTGCCGTATGGATATGAAGCCGTAGATAAGGGACGGACATTAGGGACGTTCTACTTTTTCTTTATTGGTTATATTGCGCTGCTTTTTATTCTCGGAATGCGCAGCATGATCCTCATGTATCGGAACCGGAAAGGAAAAAAGAAACTGATCTACCCGGCTGTCCCGCCTGTGATCGGCACTCTGTATTATATCATGTATGCCGTCAAGCCGGAATGGATCATGGCAAACGGAGTCAAGCTGTTCGAGATACCGGAGACTTTCGCCTTTATCATGATCGGTTTTCTGGAGGTCTGTATCCAGATCGAATTGATCCCGTCCAATATGGGCTACGACAAGCTGTTTTCTCTTACCGGGATCCCTGCCCGCATAGAAGATCTCAGCGGGAATACGGTATATGCCACAAAGGGCGCGGATAACCTCCTGGAAGAATCGGAAAATCACCACGTCATGCAGACGGCGGTCACGGGCGGCAGCTTCTATTACGACGTGGATCTGAGCGTATTGAACCGTCTGAACAGGGAGCTGGATGAAACGACGGCAAATCTGGAGGCGAGAAACGAGCTGCTGCGCCACGAGAACGAGATCGCCGAGGAACGCGAAAAGTCCGAAGCGGCCATCCGCATTTATGACCGCATTTCGGAGCTTGTCCGTCCGCAGATACTGGAAATTCAGAAACTGCTGTCGGAGGATCCTGCCGATGAAGAACGGTTTCGCAAGAACCTTGTACGGAGCGCCGTGCTGAACGCCTATGTCAAGCGCCGGAGCAACATGGAGCTGGAAGCGCAGAAGGACGGTACGCTTCCGTTCAAAGAGCTGGTCACGGCGACTGCGGAAACGCTGGAATACCTGAAGCTGTCCGGCGCGGAAGCCTTCCTTTCCTCCTCCGGCGAAGGAAGCTGTCCCGCCGGGCAGATCTGCCGCTCCTACCACGCTTTTGAAGGCGTTGCGGAAGCGATCGTCGGCGTCGTGGATTATGTGACGGTACGCCTTACTCTGGGGGATGCTGTTCGTATCCGCTTCCTTCTGAGCGGAAAAACCGAACTGCCGGATCTTTCCGGGCTTCCGCTTTCCGGCTGTGAAATGGAATACCAGAAGGAAGAAAGCGACACGGAGCTTCTGCTCTGTATTTCAGAAGGCGGTGACGGACAGTGACCGTATATATGGAATTGCCGGTATATGCAAGAGGCGTTATTTCACTGTGGTTTGTCCTGCTGCTGCTGTTCTCCTGCGTGGCGGTATTTCGCCTGTTTTCTCAAAAGAATTATCTTCTGGCGATCCCCGCCGTCTGCATTCCGGCTGTGAGCTACGTTGGGGTGCAGTATTGCGTGCATGTCAACAAATGCCATGAATACGGTTTCACATCGCCGCGCCTGCCGTCCCTCTTTGGCGGGATGAGCTTTATATGGCTGATCCTCCTTGGGCTGCTTTTGACAGCGCTGGCTGCGTGGCTGTTCCTTTACTCGGAACGGTGGCGTAAAATACACGTAAATGCCGCATCCCTGAAAGAAGGCATGGACGATCTTCCCTCCGGGCTGTGCTGGTACTTTGAGGACGGGACCGTTGCGCTCAGAAACCGCGTCATGGAGCGTCTCTGCTATGCGGTCACAGACCATGAACTGTACGACGGCGCTTTGCTGGAAGCGGAGCTGCGCCGCCGGATGGACGGAAACAACGTCATGACGCTCCCGGACGGTACGGCGTGGAGTATCAATCTGAACACCGTGGAAAAGGACGGCGCGGCGCTTCGTGAGATCTGTGCCAACGACATTACGGAGGAATACAAAACGACCCTGCTTCTGACGGATAAGCAGAGAGAAGCGCGGCTTGCCAATGAGAAGCTGACGGCATACAGCCGGGAGCTGGCGCAGATGATCACGGCGGGAGAGATCCTTGCCGCAAAGGTACGCATCCATGACGAGCTGGGGCAGGGGCTTCTGCTCACGAGAAAATACCTGCTTCGCGGCGGTACGGCAGAGGATAAGGAAAAGCTGCTGTATGTGCTTCGCAGGAACAGCTTGCTTCTGGAAAGCAGCCGCGGCGAGAGCGGACGGTCTTATCTGGACATGATCCTGGAAGCGGCTTCCGATATGGGCGTCCGCCTTGTCATAGACGGCAGAATGCCGGAAAAGCGTTCGGTCAGCGATGTTATTACGACTGCCATTCACGAAAACCTCACCAACACCATCCGCCACGCTCAGGGCGACGAAATGAGGGTGGAGCTTGTAAACGAACGCGGGCTGCTCACGGCGGTATTCACCAACAACGGCATGACCCCCTCTGCACCCGTGGAGGAACGGGGCGGACTTGCCATGCTCCGCTCATTGGTTGAAGCCGCGGGCGGAGAAATGACAATCGAGCATACGCCGGAATACAAAATGACGCTCCGGTTTGAGATCGAAGAATGAACGATAGCGGATTGTTTAATGCTTTAAGATGACAAACGTTATAATATAATCCGTTTTTTATGTCGGCTTTGCCGACATAAAAACACCTCTAAGGCGAGCCGGGGCGAGCCCTCGCGCCGATATGGGGAGAGCCGACAAAACAAATTTTGTCGGCTGACAAAACTTTGTTTTGTCGGCGGCGATAAGCGCGAGTATCGATTGTAAAACGCAGTTTTACAATCGCCTAAGAATGAACGACGTAAGGAGGACACTATGGTACGGGTTCTGATATGCGACGATCAGGTCATATCCAGACAGCTTTTGAAATGATCGTAAACGGTTCTGAAAACTATAAGCTGGTAAAATCTCTGGGATCCGCAAAGGTGGCGGATATCTACTGCTCAGGCGGCAGCGTCGACCTGATCCTGATGGACATCGTAATGAACGACATGAACGGGCTGGACGCGGCGGAAATGATCAAAAGGAAATACCCCAAGATCAAGATCATCATCGTGACCTCCATGCCGGACGCGGCGTTCATCGAACGGGCAAGGCAGATCGGCGTGGATTCCTTCTGGTATAAGGAGGTGCAGGACGCGCCCATGCTGGACGTGATGGACAGGACGATGGCGGGCGAACACATCTACCCGGACAGCGCGCCCGTGACGAAGCTGGGGCTTGCCGAAAGCACGGAGTTTACGGAACGGGAGCTTGATACGCTCCGAAAGCTGGTCAGCGGTCTTTCCGACAAAGAGATCGCTGAGCAGCTTGGGATCAGCTACAACACGGTGCGGGTGTATATCTCAAGTATGCTGCAGAAAACAGGCTTCCAGTCCCGGACGGAGCTTGCCTTAAAAGCCGCAAAGAGCGGTATCGTGGTCCCCGAATAAAGCCGGGGGACAAAAACTGCCGACAGTGCGCGGGATGCGCAGACTGCCGGCAGTTTTTCTGCTTTTTTTGAAATTTTTCTGCCGGACTAATCGGTTTCAGTGATGCGCGGCAGAAAAAAACAGTCTATAATATGGTAAACAGGCGCGGAAAGGACGGCGACGCCGCCGTGAGGGGGCTTTCCTGTCATATCCGCGGCGAGCCGCAGGTCCCGTACCGCCTGTAAATACGGCAACACACATGATTCAATTTTATTTTTTCAGGAGGAATCCAATATGAAGAAGATAGTCCTTAGTTTCATGTTCTGTCTCTTGATGTGCCTGCTGCTGATGCCGACGACGGTCTTCGCGGCGGACATCGCCAGCGGCGCCGGCTGGAACCTGAGCGACGACGGCGTTCTGCACATCACCGGCGCTGTGTCCGGAGGATTCGGATTAACGTATGCGCAGAAGCTGCAGGTCACATCCGCAGTTACAACGCCGGGTGCTTCGATCTCCAGCGGCAATCAGTTGTTCTATGGATTTGAAAATATGACTTCCGCTGATTTAAGTGATCTCGATACCGGCAGCGTGATCAGCATGTACGGTATGTTCGCCGGCTGCAGCAGTCTTACTGCTCTTGACTTAAGCGGCTTTGACACCGGCAGCGTGACTAGTATGGAGTATATGTTCTTACAATGCAACAGTCTTACCTCTCTTGATGTAAGCGGCTTTGATACCGGCAGCGTGATCGATATGGGTCGCATGTTCTATAACTGCAACAGTCTTACCACTCTTGACGTCAGCGGTTTTGATACCGGCAAAGTGACCAACATGACCGGCATGTTCGATAACTGCAGCGGTCTTACCTCTCTTGACTTAAGCGGCTTTGACACCGGCAGCGTGATCAGCATGGACAGTATGTTCGCCGGCTGCAGCAGTCTTACTGCTCTTGACTTAAGCGGCTTTGACACCGGCAGCGTGATCAGCATGGACAGTATGTTCGCCGGCTGCTTCAGTCTTACTGCTCTTGACTTAAGCGGCTTTGACACCGGCAGCGTGATCAGCATGGACAGTATGTTCTCCAGCTGCATCGGTCTTACTGCTCTTGACTTAAGCGGCTTTGACACCGGCAAAGTGACCGACATGGACATGATGTTCGTTAGCTGCCACAGTCTTACTGCTCTTGACTTAAGCGGCTTTGACACCGGCAGCGTGATCAGTATGGGGCATATGTTCTATGGCTGCAACAGTCTTACCTCTCTTGATGTAAGCGGTTTTGACACCGGCAGCGTGACTAATATGGAGTATATGTTCTATAACTGCAGCAGCCTTACCTCGCTTGGAATAAGGCCTGATATTCTGACCAAAAATGTATTCGATATTATTGCCATTCGTTCACCCTGGCAGAAGCAGGGAACCACAGACTTATATTATACTACGGCTGATCTTCAGGCGGTGACCAATAATCTGGTCCTGTGCGTTCCTACCAGCTACACCGTCACCGTTCAGAACGACGGGAACGGTACGGCGTCGGCAGACAAAACGTCCGCAATTTTTAATGAGACTGTCACTCTGTCCGCAGCGCCGAACACGGGCTATCATTTCAAGGAATGGCAGTCCTCCGACGTGACGGTCGCCGGCGATACCTTTGCCATGCCGGCGAAGAACGTTACCGTAAAGGCGGTTTTTGAAGTCGATCCTCTGACCGGTACCGTCACGATCACCGGTACCGCAAAGTACAATGAAACACTGACGGCGAGCGTTACCGATACGAACAACACCGGAATCCTGTCCTATCAGTGGGAACGCGACGGCTCCGCCATTACCGGCGCAACAGCCGATACCTATACGCTGACCGCCGACGACGTCGGCAGGATCATCACGGTTTCGGTTTCCAGCAGCGTGGAGAGCGGCACGATCACCAGCGCGGCTTCCCCCGCGGTTGAAAAGGCAGACGGTCCCGCCGCGCCCGCCGGTCTGACCGCCATGGACTGCACGACCATAGCAAACGATGACGGCAGGATCACCGGTACCACAAGCGCAATGGAATACAGCACGGACAGCGCCTTTTCATCCGGTGTGTCCTGCTCCGGAACCGAGATCACCGGTCTTTCCTTTGGAACCTACTATGTCCGCATTGCGGAGACCGCGACCCATAAGGCGGGCGAGGCGGCTGCTCTGATCGTCAAGGAGTTTTTCCCTACGATCACCTTTGACGCAAACGGCGGCAGCGTAACTCCCGCCAGCGATATTGTCGGCGCAGATCACAGACTCGCTTCTCTGCCTGTGCCTGTCCACAGCGACGACAGTTACAGCTTCAACGGCTGGTACACGGAGGCAGTCAACGGCTCCCTGGTCACGGCCGGCAAGGTATTCACCGAAGACGCCACGATCTATGCGCATTGGAAATATATCGGCGGCAGTCATATCTTCGTTACCTATACGCTGTCCTTCAACACCAACGGCGGCTCTGAGATCGGCGGTATTCTGGATATCTACGGTACGGTCGTTGATCTTGGCGGATACGTTCCCGAAAAGAGCGGCTATGACTTCGGCGGCTGGTACGCCGATCCGGCGCTGACCAGACCTGTTGACGAGATCAGGCTCACCGACAACGCGACCGTTTACGCAAAGTGGATCGACAGGATCCCGTTCGGCGACATCCGCAAATCCGATCCGTTCTATGACGATGCTGTCTATATGTACAATAAGGGTCTGATGGTCGGCGTGTCCGACACGGAATTCGCACCGTACACCACCCTGAGCCGCGGCATGATCGTGACGATCCTGTACCGTCTCGAAGGTGAACCCGCGTTCACGAACGACAACATCTTCACCGACGTGGAAGATGGCAGCTGGTACGAGAAGGCTGTCGTCTGGGCAAACGGCAGCGGCATCGTCCTCGGTTACGGCGACGGCATATTCGGACCGGACGATCCCGTGACCCGCGAACAGATGGCGGCGATCCTGTACCGCTACGCGCAGTACAGGGGTTATGATGTGACCATCGACGAGAACACGAAATTCACGAGCTTTGACGATGTGTCCGATATCTCCGAATACGCGCAGGCTCCGATGTTCTGGGCGCTGGATAACGGACTGATCGACGACGAGAACGGCCGGCTGTATCCTGCCGATAACGCCACCCGCGCGGTCGTCGCGGCATTCTTCCATCGCTTCTGC
Organism: Eubacteriales bacterium; assembly: GCA_045600005.1. Taxonomy (GTDB): domain Bacteria; phylum Bacillota; class Clostridia; order Oscillospirales; family CAG-272; genus Flemingiibacterium. The sequence continues at coordinate 35,530 of JAZRXB010000330.1, forward strand.
GAAGCGTTCGCAAAGTAATATCAGTCATATCAAATGAAAAGCGGCTGCCTTCGGGCAGCCGCTTTGCCTTCTGTCAGAAGCCCGTATGGGGTGAAGAAGGTCGTTATTCGGCGAACATCGGGGTGGAGAGATACCGGTCGCCGGTGTCGGGAAGAAGCGCGACGATCATTTTGCCGCGGTTCTCCGGGCGCTTTGCGAGGATTGAAGCCGCGTGAAGCGCCGCGCCGGACGTAATGCCGACGAGAACGCCTTCAAGCCGTGCGGCGGCTCTTCCTGCCGCGAACGCATCCCCGTCCGTGACCGGAAGGATCTCGTCGTAAACCGTGCGGTCGAGAATTTCGGGGACGAAGTTCGCGCCGATGCCCTGGAGCATATGCGCGCCCGCTTCGCCCTTCGTCAGAAGCGGCGAGGAAGCCGGTTCGACGCCGACGATCTTCACGTTCGGATTCCGCTCTTTCAGATACCGTCCGATGCCGGTCAGCGTGCCGCCCGTGCCGACGCCTGCGACGAACAGGTCGATCTTCCCGTCGGTGTCGTTCCAGATCTCGGGACCGGTCGTGTCGTAGTGCGCTTTCGGATTGGCGGGATTGACGAACTGACCGGGAATGAAGCTGCCGGGGATGGATTTTGCCAGCTCGTCCGCCTTTTCGACCGCGCCGGTCATGCCCTTCGAGCCGCCGGTCAGAACGATCTCGGCGCCGTAGGCTTTTAAGAGACTGCGGCGTTCGACGCTCATCGTTTCGGGCATGGTGAGGATGACATGATAACCGCGCACGGCGGCGACCATCGCGAGTCCGATGCCGGTGTTGCCGCTGGTCGGCTCGATGATCGTCGCGCCGGGCGCGAGCAGCCCCTTTGCTTCGGCGTCGTCGAGCATGGCTTTTGCGGCGCGGTCCTTGACGCTTCCGGCGGGATTGAGGTATTCGAGCTTGGCAAGCACGCGCGCGTCGAGGTCGTACTGCTTTTCAAAATTCTTCATCTCAAGAAGCGGCGTGCCGCCGATGAGATCGGTGATCTGTTCATGGATTTTCATAGAAAGTTCCTTTCCGTTTCGGTATATTCCGTTTTCATTATAACGCGGCGTGTCGCCGGTGTCAAGACCCCTTCCGGCGCAAAGAGGGAAAAATCGCAAATTTCGCACCGAAACCCGGACAGAGACTTGACAAATCGCCCCCTTCGTGCTAAACTTAAAATAGCCGTTTTGCCGCGACAAAACGAAAAGGTGTCGATTGTTAAATGCCTTGAGATGACGAGCGTTATAATAAAAACACCTCTAAGGCGAGCAAAGCGAGCCTTCGCGCCGATATGGGGAGAGCCGACAAAACAAATTTTGTCAGCGGCGATAAGCGCGAGTTCCGATTGTAAAACGTAGTTTTACAATCGTTTTAAACGAATAGACAAGGAGATATGCCGGATGAGCAGAACCTATTCCGTTGAAACGCCTGAAAAGACTGCCCGCATCGACCGACTGAAAGCGGCTCTTTATGAAAAAATGCCGCAGATCGAAGCCGACCGCGCCGTGCTTCTGACCGAATCCTATCGGGAAACCGAGGGCGAACCGATCATCACGCGCCGCGCAAGGGCGTTTGCTCATATACTCGAAAACATCCCGATCACCATCCGAAAGGACGAGCTGATCGTCGGCAGCGCGACGGTTTCGCCGCGCAGCTGTCAGGTCTTCCCCGAATTTTCCTTTGAATGGCTCGAATCGGAATTTGATACCATCGCCAAGCGCACCGCAGACCCGTTTGAGATCTCGGATGAAACGAAAAAAACGCTGCACGAGGTCTATCGGTACTGGAAGGGAAAAACGACCAGCGAGCTTGCGGCGTCCTATCTCGCGCCCGAAACGAAGGCCGCGCTTGCCCATAATATGTTCACGGTCGGCAACTATTATTACAACGGCGTCGGACACGTCACGGTCGCCTACGACAAGGTGCTGAAGATCGGCTACCGCGGCATCATCGAAGAAGCGAAGGCGGCGCGCGCAAAGCTCTCCTTCGGCGACCCCGATTACGCTTCCCGGACCGCGTTCCTTGACGCGGTGATCTTAAGCTGCAAGGCGGCGGTCGGCTACGCGAAGCGCTATGCAAAGCTCGCGCTGGAGCTCTGCGAAAAGGAAACCGACCCGCAGAGAAAGAAAGAGCTTGCCCTGATCGCGCGCAACTGCTCCCGCGTGCCGGAAAACGGCGCGGAGAGCTTCTGGGAAGCCTGCCAGTCCTTCTGGTTCGTCCAGATGTTATTGCAGACGGAATCGAGCGGTCACTCGATCTCGCCCGGACGCTTCGACCAGTATATGTTCCCGTATTATCAGGCAGACCTTGACGCTGGAACGCTCGACCGGTCGTTCGCGCAGGAGCTGATGGACTGCATCTGGATCAAGCTCAACGACCTCAACAAGGCGCGCGACGCTTCGTCCGCCGAGGGCTTCGCCGGATACAGCCTGTTCCAGAACCTCATCGCGGGCGGTCAGACGAAGGACGGCGAGGACGCGACGAACGATCTGTCGTTCATGTGCATCGCCGCGACCGCTCACGTCATGCTGCCGCAGCCGTCGCTGTCGGTGCGTGTCTGGAACAAATCGCCGCACGAATTTCTCGTCAAGGCGGCGGAGCTGACCCGCACGGGCGTGGGACTGCCCGCTTATTACAACGACGAAGTGATCATCCCGTCGCTTCTCAGCCGCGGTCTGACGATGGAGGACGCGCGGGACTACAATATCATCGGCTGCGTCGAACCGCAGAAGGCGGCGAAGACGTGGGGCTGGCACGACGCGGCGTTCTTCAATATGTGCCGCGTGATGGAGCTGGTCTTCTCGTCCGGCATGGACAAGGGCGAGCAGATCGGCGTGAGGACGCCCGACGTCGCCGGAATGAAGAGCTTTGACGAGTTCTTCGACGCTTATAAGGCGCAGATGGACTGCATGATCTCGCTGCTGGTCAACGCCGATAACGCGGTCGACCGTGCGCACGCCGAGCGCTGTCCGCTGCCCTATCTGTCCTCAATGGTCGAGGACTGCATCGGACGCGGCAAAACGCCGGAGCAGGGCGGCGCGGTCTACAATTTCACCGGTCCGCAGGGCTTCGGCATCGCCAACGTCGCCGACGCGCTTTACGCCGTCAGAACGCTGGTCTTTGAGGAAAAGAAATTCACGCTCGCCGAGCTGCGGGACGCGCTGGCGGCAAACTACGGAAAGAACGCGCTGACCGCAGACACGGCGGCGTCGGTCGCGGTCGAGACGGCAAAAGCGCTCGCGGACGCCGGACAGAAGGTCGACGGGGAGACGATCGCCTCCATCGTGCGCACCCTCACCGAAACCGGTCTGAGCGATGAGAAACAGAAGCGCTATGCCGGGATCCGCGAGATGATCCTTGACGTTTCCAAGTACGGCAACGATATCGCCGAGGTCGACGCGCTGGCGCGTGAAGCGGCTTATACCTACACTAAGCCGCTCGAAACCTACCGCAATCCGCGCGGCGGACAGTTCCAGGCGGGACTTTATCCGGTTTCGGCGAACGTGCCGCTGGGTGCGCAGACCGGCGCGACGCCCGACGGACGCTATGCGTACACTCCGGTCGCCGACGGCGTTTCGCCGAGCGCCGGACGCGACACGCACGGTCCGACTGCTTCCTGCAATTCGGTCTCGAAGCTCGACCACGGCATCGCGTCGAACGGCACGCTGTTCAATATGAAATTCCATCCGTCGGCTCTGGCGGGAACGTCCGGCATCGAATGCTTCGTCGCGCTCGTGCGCGCCTACTTCGATCAGAAGGGAAGCCACATCCAGTTCAACGTCGTCAGCCGTGAAACGCTCCGCGACGCGCAGGCTCATCCCGAAAAGTATCAGAGCCTTGTCGTCCGTGTGGCAGGGTACAGCGCACTGTTCGTCACGCTGTCGAAATCCCTCCAGGACGATATCATCAACCGCACCGAACAGTCGAAGTTCTGACGCCATGGAAATGAATCGGACAGAACAGGACCTTGCGGTCAAGGGGAGGATTTTCGACATCCAGAAATTCTCCATCCACGACGGACCGGGCATCCGGACGATCGTGTTTCTGAAGGGCTGCGTGCTGCGCTGCCGCTGGTGCTGCAACCCCGAATCGCAGCATTACGCCGTCGAAACCATGATCCAGAACGGCAGACCGAAGACGGTCGGCTATGATACGACGGTCGGCGAGGTCATGGAGGAAGTCGTCAAGGATATGCCCTATTACCGGAGAAGCGGCGGCGGCGTCACGCTTTCGGGCGGCGAATCGCTCTGTCAGCCGGATTTTGCGGCGGCGCTTCTGCGGACCTGCCGGGAATACGGCATCAATACCGCCATCGAGACGACGGCGTGTATGCCGTATGAGATCATCGAACGGTTCCTGCCGCTCATCGACGTCTTTCTGATGGACATCAAGCACACCGACAGCGAAAAGCACGAGCGCTTCACGACCCTGCGCAACGAGCTGATCCTCGACAACGCACGGAAGCTGGCGCGCGACGCGAAGGAGCTGGTCATCCGTGTGCCGACCATCCCGACCTTCAACGATACGGAGGAGGAGATCGCTTCCATCGCCCGCTTTGCGAAGTCGCTCGGCACGGTGAAGCAGATGCACCTTCTGCCCTATCACCGGCTGGGCTACGACAAGTACGTCGGGCTGGGACGCGAGTACGGCATGGGCGACCTGCCGTCGCCGACGCCGGCCAAGATGGAGATCCTCAAACGCGCCGCCGAACGGGAAGGCATGACCGTCGTTTTAGGCGGATGAAAAAGCAGAGCAATCAACCGATAAGAGGCACATAAATGTACGGGATAGAAGACAACGAAAACAAACAGCGCATCATACAGGAGATCGTCCCCGGCAAGCAGATCACGCTTGCGCACATCATCGCCGCGCCCGACCCGATCCTCTACCGCAAGCTCGGACTGAATCCGGAGGTCGACTACGCGCGCGCCGCCATCGGCGTCGTCACGATGTCGCCCGCTGAATACGCGATCATCGCCGCCGATCTTGCGCTCAAGAATTCCGGCTCGGAGCTTGGCTTCGTCGACCGGTTCAGCGGGACGCTGATCCTCACCGGTCCGCTGTCCGACGTGGAGGCGGCGGTCCGCGCGGTCATGGATTACGCGGTCGGAACGCTCGGCTTCACGGTCTGCGACATTACGAAGACCTGATGAAGCGCCTGATTCTGATCGGTCGGAGCGAAGCGGGCAAAAGCACGCTGATTCAGGCGCTCCGGCACGAGGAGCTGCGGTACGTCAAGACGCAGGCGGTGGATTTTACCTCCTCGATCATCGACACACCCGGCGAGTACGCCGAAACGAAGCGGCTGGGCGGCGCGCTCGGCGTGTATTCCTACGAATCCGACGTCGTGGGACTGCTCGTTTCGGCGACCGAGCCGTACTGTCTGTTTCCGCCGAACATCGTCGGTATGGCGACCCGCCCGGTCATCGGCATCGTCACCAAATGCGACAGTCCGCACGCTGACCGTAAGCTCGCGGCGCGCTGGCTCGAAAACTGCGGCTGCGAGAGGATCTTCTTCACCAGCAGCGTTTCGGGAGAGGGCGTCGACGCGCTGATTTCTTATCTGAATCGCTGAAAACAACATCACAGACGAATCAAATCAAAATAAAACAACATATTTTTGTGGTTTTCTATTGACATTTGACGGGAGTTGTGATAGAATGATAACAGGGAAAGTCTCGGTCGAAAAGACCGGAGCATCATATAAGTCCATCAATTCTGCAAACACATAAAGGAGAAAACTGTCATGTCTGAGTATGAGATCAAAAAACAGATCTGCGAGATCGGCAAGCGCATCTACAACAAGGGAATGGTCGCCTCCAACGACGGCAACATCTCGGTCAAGCTGAACGACAACGAATTCCTCTGCACCCCGACCGGCGTCAGCAAGGGCTTCATGACCCCTGAATTCATCTGCAAGGTCGACGCACAGGGCAAGGTCCTTCAGGCTTACGAAGGCTTCAAGCCGTCCTCCGAGATCAAGATGCATATGCGCGTTTACAAGGAAAGACCCGACGTCAACGCGGTCGTTCACGCTCATCCGATGTATGCGACCAGCTTCGCCATCGCAGGCATCCCGCTGACCGAGCCGATCATGCCGGAAGCCGTCATCGCACTGGGCTGCGTTCCGATCGCCGAGTACGGCACGCCCTCGACCGAGGAAATCCCGGACGCCGTTTCCAAGTATCTCCAGCACTTCGACGCCGTTCTGCTCGCAAACCACGGCGCGCTTTCGTTCTCCGACTCGCTTCTGAACGCTTATCATAAGATGGAATCGGTCGAATTCTACGCACAGCTGCTCTATCAGGCAAAGATGCTCGGCGGCCCGAAGCAGCTCTCCGAAGAGCAGGTCCAGCGCCTGTACGAGATCAGAAGACAGTTCGGTCTCAAGGGCAAGCATCCGGCAGACCTCTGCCAGAACCTCAAGGACGGCAAGCCCTCCTGCCATAACTGCGGCGGCTGCGGCAAGACCGAATCCTGCGGCGACGCGAACGCCGACCTGATCGCCGAGATCACCAGGAAGGTTCTCGCAAACCTGAAATAATCCGAACGGAGAAGCATCGTGAGCTTTGATTTTGACCGGCTGATCGGACAGGTCGCCGCCGCTGCCGCGGCAGAACAGCCGAAAGCCGAAGCTCCCAAAGGCTCTGTCCCGCCCGACGGGTCTCCCCGGAAACCCGAAGCGTCTGCCGGTGAGAAAGCCGCGCCGCGCACCGGTTTTGCCGGAGCGGACCGCATGACGTTAAAGCTCGCGCATCTTCTGATGGCGGCGGTCGAACGTCAGGCGGCGGACATGGGCGTGAACGCGGTCGTCGCGGTCGCGGACGCCGGGGGAAACACGCTCTCGGTCGACTGCATGGACGACGCATTTCTCGCAAGCTACGACATCGCGGTCAACAAGGCGTACACATCGGTCGCGCTGAAAATGCCGACCGCCGATCTTGCACAGCTTGCCGCGCCGGGCGGCTCGCTCTACGGCATCCAGAACACCAACGGCGGACGCATCGTGATCTTCGGCGGCGGACAGCCTCTGAGATCGAAGGGCGTCATCATCGGCGGCGTGGGCGTGAGCGGCGGAACGGCGGCGGAGGACACCTTCCTCGGCGAGTTTGCCAGACGGGTGTTCGAGGAGCTTGTGAAAGCGTAAGGACTATTACCTCAACAGAAAAGAGAGAAAACAATGGATATCAAATCCGCACAGATCGAAGAGATCGTCAAGCAGGTTTTAGCGAACATGAACGGTTCCGCTTCCGCGCCCGCAAAGAGCGCAGGCGGAAGCATCCCGAAGACCGCCCGTGTCGCCGTGCTGACGAAGCTCGAAAATTTTGAACTGAAAGAATACCCGATCCCGGAGCTGGGCGACGACGACATTCTCGTCAAGGTCGAGGGCTGCGGCGTCTGCGGCACCGACGCGCACGAATTCAAGCGCGACCCCTTCGGTCTCATCCCCGTCGCTCTCGGTCACGAGGGGACAGGCGAGATCGTCAAGATGGGCAAGAACGTCAAGAAGGACAGCGCGGGCAAGGACCTCAAGGTCGGCGACAAGGTCGTCACCTGCATGATCTTCAAGGACAACCCCGACATCACGATGTTCGACCTGAACAAGCAGAACGTCGGCGGCGCGGACGTTTACGGTCTGCTTCCCGACGACGACGTACATCTGAACGGCTGGTTCTCGGATTATCTGTTTGTCCGCGGCGGCTCGACGATCTTCAACGTCAGCGACCTCGACCTCGACAGCCGGATCCTGATCGAACCGTGCGCCGTTCTGATCCACGCGGTCGAACGCGCGAAGACCACCGGCATTCTCCGCTTCAACAGCCGTGTCGTCGTACAGGGCTGCGGACCGATCGGTCTGATCTGCATCGCCGTTCTGCGCACGATGGGCGTCGAGAACATCGTCGCCGTCGACGGCAACGAAAAGCGTCTTGACTTCGCAAAGAAGATGGGCGCGGGCCACACCGTCAACTTCAAGGATTTCCCCGGCGGCATCGAAGCGCTCACGAACGGCGTGAAGGATGCGTTCGGCGGCTACTTCGCTGATTTCGCGTTCCAGTGCACCGGCTCTCCCGCTGCGCATTCCAACATCTACAAGTTCATCCGCAACGGCGGCGGACTCTGCGAGCTTGGCTTTTTCATCAACGGCGGCGACGCATCGATCAACCCCCATTTCGACATCTGCTCGAAGGAGATCACGGTCGTCGGCTCGTGGGTCTACACGCTGCGCGACTACGCAACGACGTTTGACTTCCTCAAGAGAGCGCAGGCCATCGGTCTGCCGATGAAGGAGCTCATCACGCACAAGTTCCCGCTCGAAGAGATCAACGAGGCGCTCAAGACCAACCTCAGCCAGGCAGGTCTCAAGATCGCCGTCGTCAACAGATAACGGCAGGGCGTCATGGCACAGGCAATCGGAATGATCTCGGTCTACGGACTGGCGGCGGCGTTCGCAGCGCTTGACGCGGGCTGCAAGGCTGCCGCTGTGACCGCCGAACCGTTCGACAAGAACAAGCCTGCTCACGCGGATTCGCTCCCCGTCCCGCTGATCGTGCTGATCAAATTCCGCGGCACGGTCGAGGACGTGAAGGCTGCGGTCGAAGCGGCTGCCGAAGCGGCAGGGCGCGTGACCAGCGTGATCACGCAGAGCATTATCGCAAATCCCAGCGAGGGCGCTGAAAAAATGATGAAGATCAGCGCGCTTGACAAAAACTGATAATATTACGGAGGATAGAACTCATGGCACAGGAAGCACTCGGTATGATCGAAACCCGCGGCATTACCGCCGCAATCGAAGCGGCTGACACGATGGTCAAGTCCGCAGAAGTCACTCTTATCGGCACCGAAAAGATCGGTTCCGGTCTCGTATCCGTCATGGTGCGCGGCGACGTCGGCGCAGTCAAGGCAGCCGTCGAAGCAGGCAGCGCAGCAGCAGCCAAGCTCGGCGAGGTCATCGCTTCTCATGTAATCCCGCGTCCGCACGCTGACGTGGAGAAGATCCTGCCGAAGCTCAAATAAACCGGTGAGCCGATATGAAAGCACTCGGTTTTGTTGAGGTGGTCGGCGTTGTCGCGGCGGTCGACTGCATCGACATCATGTGCAAGAGCGCAGCGGTGTCTCTTGTCACATGGGAACGCAAGCTCGGCGGACGGCTGGTCACGGTCATCGTGCAGGGCAGCGTTTCGGACGTCACCGAAGCGGTCGAATGCGCGAAGCGTTCGTGCATTAAAACGCCGGCGGCGGCAGTCGTCATCGCCAATCCGCACGAGGAAGTGTGGAAGATGCTCGAAGGCAGCGTCCTTCGTCATCACATCGAGCTGACCGGAGACGAAGCGCTCCCCGGTACGGCGGAAGAAAAAGCGGCGGAGGCTCCGGTACCGGAAAAGCCCCGCGCAAGAACGAAAAAATCAAAATAATACGACTCGATTGACAGGAGGAACACTACTATGGCACAGGAAGCTCTCGGCATGATTGAAACCCGCGGTCTCGTCGCAGCGATCGAAGCGGCAGACGCTATGTTAAAGGCAGCAAACGTTGAACTCGTCGGCACCGAAAAGATCGGTTCCGGACTCGTATCCGTTATGGTACGCGGCGACGTCGGCGCAGTCAAGGCAGCCGTCGAAGCAGGCAGATCGGCAGCGCAGAACCTCGGCGAAGTCATCGCAACGCACGTCATTCCGCGTCCGCATACCGACGTGGAAAAGATCCTTCCGCAGCTCAACTGACAGCCCGGCTGATCGGAGGTCCGTTTCCGGGAACCGTCCCATGCCGTGTCCGGCGTAAGCCGAACGGCCGGTCATGTCCCGGTCCCCGGAAACAGCCGTCCTGACCGGACGGCGGATTTCACGTGTCTGCATGGCAGGGAAAGGAATCAGATTGATTATCGGAAGAGTGGTGGGCAGCGTTATCGCTACCCGTAAAAACAGTCAGTTGGTCGGTCAGAAGCTGATGATCGTAAGACCGCTCGACGGAGGGGATCACAGCGCCGTCGTTGCCATCGACAATGTGGGAGCCGGAATCGGCGAGGTCGTGCTGGTCGCCACGGGCAGCGCGGCGCGGGTCGGCTGCGGGCTGGAAAAAGCCCCGGTAGACGCCGCCATCGTCGGTATCGTGGACAACGAAAGCGGATTGGAGTGTATATAACAGATGGAACTTTCTCAGCTGGTTGAAGCGATGAGGAACGGCGGCGTCGCCGGAGCAGGCGGCGCGGGTTTCCCGTCCTATGCCAAGCTCGATAAGAGAGCGGATACCATTATCCTGAACTGCGCGGAATGCGAGCCGTTATTGAAGCTCCATCGTCAGGTTCTGGAAACCTACGCGGTCGAGATCATGACCGCTTTGAAGGTGATCGCCGAGGCGGTCGAAGCGAAGGACGTCATCATTGCCGTCAAGCCCTCCTACACCGGAGCGGTCAAGGCAGTGAAGGCGCATCTCGCCGACTTTCCGATGATGAAGATCGGTCTTCTGCCGGAGATCTATCCGGCGGGCGACGAAGTGATCACGATCTACGAAACGACGGGACGTGTCGTCGCACCCGGCGCGCTCCCGATCACACAGGGCGTCACCGTCTTCAACGTCGAGACGGCGCTGAACGTCTACAAGGCTCTGAACGGTCTCGGACCGGTCACGAGCAAGTATATCACCATTGCCGGTGAGGTGAAGCATCCAATCACGCTGAGGGCTCCGCTCGGCATCACCTACGGTGAGCTGATCGAGCTGGCGGGCGGCGCAACGGTCGCCGATCCGGTGCTGGTCGGCGGCGGTCCGATGACCGGCCGCATCGTCACCGCGTCCGACGTTGTGACCAAGACCTCCAACGCGGTCCTGGTCATGCCGAAGAACGCCTACATCATTCAGAAAAAGACCACCCCCATCCGCATCAACATGAACCGCGCGATGGCGGCGTGCTGCCAGTGCCGGATGTGCACCGACCTCTGCTCCCGCAATCTGCTGGGACATCCGATCGAGCCGCATAAGTTCATGCGCGCGATCTCCAACGGTCAGACCGCCGACACCATGGCGTATCTCAATACCTTCTTCTGCTCCTCCTGCGGACTGTGCGAGATGTATTCCTGCGGACAGGGACTTTCCCCCGCTTCGCTCATCGCGCAGACCAAGGGCGCGCTCCGCAAAAACGGCGTGACGCCTCCGAAGGACGCCGTCCTGAAGCCGGTCGATCCCGGACGCGATTATCGCCGCGTTCCGATGGAGCGCCTGACCGCGCGTCTCGGACTGACGAAGTACAACGTTCCCGCGCCTCTGAAGGACGAGCTTGTCGACGCGGACAGCGTGAAGATCATGCTGTCTCAGTGCATCGGCGCACCTTCCGCGGCAGCCGTAAAGGTCGGCGATACCGTTCGGATCGGTGACGTGATCGGCGCGGCGCCCGAAGGCAAGCTCGGCACGCCGGTTCATGCTTCGCTGAACGGCACGGTCGCGGAAGTGACCGACAGGTATGTCGTCATCCGCAAATAATGGAGAAAGGGTTGAAGAATCGTGAATAAAGCAATCGGTATGGTCGAATTCAAGACGGTCTCCAGCGGCGTCCGCGCGGCAGACCTGATGATCAAGACCTCCAGCGTGGAAATCATGCAGGCGTCGGTCGTCTGTCCCGGCAAGTACATCGTGCTGATCACCGGCGACCTCAGCGCCGTACAGGCTTCGGTCGAAGCGGCAAAGCTCCAGAACGGCGAACAGTGCATCGACAGCTACGTGCTGGGCAATCCGGCAGAGGACCTGTTCCCCGCCATTTACGGAAGCGTTCCGGTCGAGAACGCGAAATCGCTCGGCGTCCTCGAGACCTTCTCGGTTCCGTCCTGCATCGCAGCGGCGGATACGGCGGCGAAGACTTCCGACGTCACGCTCATCGAGCTCCGTCTGGCAAGAGGTATGTGCGGCAAATCCTACGTGTTCCTCACCGGCGACGTGGCGGCTGTCACGGCGGCGATCGATCACGCGAAGGAAATGATCGGCGGCGACGGGATGTTTCTTGACAGCACCGTCATCCCCAGCCCCGACAAGAGCCTCTGGGCAAGCATCCTTTAATCAAATGAGACCGGCAGCTCTGTACGCAGGGCTGCCGGTCAGAATGAATCTCGGAGGGAGAAGCTCGCTATGCTCCCAATGGAACGGAAAAACGAGATCCTGTCGAGACTGATGCTCGACGGCAAGGTCGTCGTCAGCGACCTTGCGGAAGCGTTTCAGGTGACGGAGGAGACCATCCGCCGCGACCTTGACAAGCTCGAAAAGGAAGGTCTCGCGAAAAAAACCTACGGCGGCGCGACCCGCAGCGACAACATCAACGTCGAGCTGCCTTATACCGTGCGCAAGCAGGAAAACGTCGAATCGAAGAAAGCCATCGCCGCAAAGATCAGCGACATGATCTCGGACGGCGACTGCATCCTGCTCGACGCAAGCACGACCGCGCTCTTTACACTGCGCGGGCTGTACAGCAAAAACAATCTCACGCTGATCACCAATTCCATCGAAATGCTGCTCGACATCCCGCCGAAAAGCGGCTGGCGGGTGATCTCGACGGGCGGAGAGATCGCGCAGAGCAGTCTGTCCTTTGTCGGACCGCAGGCGCAGCGGACGGTCTCGACCTACTGCGTCGACCTCGCGGTGATCTCCTGCAAGGGACTGGACCGCGAAAAAGGGCTGACCGATACCAGCGAAGCGACGGCGGAGATCAAGCGGACCTTTCTGCGCTCCGCGAAAAAGATCGTGGTCGGCGCGGACAGCTCGAAGTTCGACCGGGTGTCCTTTGTCCGGTTTGCGGACTTTTCGGATATTCACGCCGTCGTGACCGACCGGGAGCCGGACGCGGCGTGGAGGACGTTTCTTGACGAGCGCGGCGTAGCGCTCTACTATTGATTTGTGAGGAACCTGCATCATGCAGAAATTCAAAATGAAAACCGAGGTCTGCTTCGGTGACAACGCGCTGTCGGCTCTGGGAGAGATCCGGGCGAAAAGCGCGGCGATTTTCACCGATGCGTTCCTTGCGAAAAACGGAACGGCCGACCGGGTGGCTAAGCTCCTGACCGGCTGTGCCGAGGTCAGCATCTATTCGGGCATCCGTCCCGATCCGCCGGTCGAGCTGATCGCGGACGCACTGCGTTTCCTGCTTGACGCGGATGCAGAGGTCGTTGTCGCGGTCGGCGGCGGTTCGTCGATCGACGCGGCGAAGTCCACCACGCTCATCGCGCGTCAGAAGACCGGGAAGGAGCTGCCGCTCATCGCCGTCCCGACGACCAGCGGAACCGGCTCCGAGGTCACGAAGTTCGCGGTCATCACCGATTCCGAAGCGGGCGTGAAGTATCCGCTCGTGTCGGACGAGCTTCTGCCGGTCAAGGCGATCTTAGATGGAGAACTCGTGAAGAGCGTTCCGCCGCAGATCACCAGCGATACCGGCTTTGACGTCATCACACACGCGCTCGAAGCGTACATCTCGACGGCGGCGAACGATTTCTCGGACGCGCTGGCGGAGAAGGCGCTGGAGCTTGCGTTCCGGTGGCTGCCGGTCGCGTATGCGGACGGAAACAATGCCGAAGCGCGCGAAAAAATGCACAATGCGTCCTGTCTTGCCGGTATGGCGTTCAGCGAGGTCAGTCTCGGCGTGAACCACGGCATCGCGCACGCACTGGGCGCGCACTTCCACATCCCGCACGGACGTGCGAACGCGATGGTCCTGCCTTATGTCATGGCGTTCAACGCCGAGCTTGACCGTGACGGCGACTGCAAAGCCGCGCGCCGGATGGCGGTCATTGCCGGACGGCTGGGACTTCCCGCCGACACGCCGAAGATGGGTGCAACCGCTCTGGTGGCGCTCATCAGCGAGATGGGCAAGCAGCTCAGCGTTCCGCAGAGCTTTGCCGCCTGCAAGGTCAGCCGCGCCGATTATGAGGCGGCGAAGGCGCATATCATGGCGTGTGCCTGCCGTGACGCCTGCACGGCGACCAATCCGCGTCCCGTCACGGAAGCGGACGTTGCCGGAATCCTTCGGAATCTGGAACAGTTCTGAATAAGCAAAATGACCTCGTGTGCGGTGTCGTACCGCCCGCGAGGTCATTTTTATTGTGCCAAAAGCGAAGGAACGCCGACCGAAACGGTAATTTCGGTCGGCGTTCTCCGATTATTGCGTGTTCAGGCGCGGGTTCAATCCTTTTTGACTTCTTCCATCACGAAGGCTTCGAGAATATCGCCTTCCTTGATGTCGTTGAAGCGTTCCAGACCGATACCGCATTCAAAGCCCTGCATGACTTCCTTCGCGTCGTCCTTGAAGCGCTTGAGCGAGGAGATCTTGTCTTCAAAGATGACCACGCCGTCGCGGACCACGCGGATCTGCGCGTTTCTCGAGACCTTGCCGTCCTGCACGTAGGAACCGGCGATGGTGCCGACGTTCGGAACGTGAATGGTCTGACGAACCTCGGCGTGACCGAGCAGGTTCTCGACGAAGGTCGGCGACAGCATACCCTTCATAGCCGCTTCGATCTCTTCGATGCACTCGTAAATGATGCGGTAGGTACGGATATCAACGCCCTGCTTTTCGGCGGTGTCAAGCGCGTTCTTGTCAGGACGCACGTTGAAGCCGACGATCAGCGCGTTGGAGGCGGCCGCGAAGGTGACGTCGCCCTCGGTGATGCCGCCGACTGCGGAATGGATGATGTTGACGCGGACTTCTTCGTTCGACAGCTTTTCGAGCGAAGCCTTGACCGCTTCGACGGAACCGCCGACGTCTGCCTTGACGATGATGTTCAGGTCCTTGATACCGCCTGCGATCTGGTTGAACAGATCGTTCAGGTTGACCTTTGCGCTTGCCTTGAACTGTTCTTCCTTCGTCTCGCTGCGGCGCTTTTCGGCAAGCTCGCGTGCCATGCGCTCGTCCTCGACTGCCGCGAATTCATCGCCTGCTTCGGGGACCTCGGCAAGACCGATGATCTCGACCGGGACCGAAGGACCGGCGGACTTGACCAGACGTCCCTTATCGTCTGTCATCGCACGGACACGGCCGACTGCCGTACCGGCAATGACGATATCGCCGTTGTTCAGCGTACCGTTCTGGACCAGAACGGTTGCGACCGGTCCGCGTCCCTTGTCGAGCTTTGCTTCGATGATCAGACCCTTCGCGCGGCGGTTCGGGTTGGCTTTCAGCTCCTTCATGTCGGCGACGAGCAGGAGGTTTTCGAGCAGGTCGTCCAGACCGAAGCCGGTCAGTGCGGAAACGGGGACGCATACGACGTCGCCGCCCCATTCTTCGGGAACGAGGTTGTACTTGGCCAGCCCCTGCTTGACGGCTTCGGGGTTGGCGCTCGGCTTATCCATCTTGTTGATGGCGACCACGATGTCGATGCCGGCAGCCTTGGCGTGGTTGATCGCCTCAACGGTCTGCGGCATGATGCCGTCGTCCGCTGCGACGACGAGGATCGCGATATCGGTCGACTTCGCGCCGCGCGCACGCATGGCGGTGAACGCCTCGTGACCGGGCGTGTCGAGGAAGGTGATCTCACGGTCGCGGACCTTGACGCGGTAAGCGCCGATGGCCTGCGTGATGCCGCCTGCTTCGCCGGAGGTGACGTTGGTGTGGCGGATCGCGTCAAGAAGGGAGGTCTTGCCGTGGTCGACGTGACCCATGACGCAGACGACGGGGCTTCTCGGAACGAGATTTTCCTCGGCGTCTTCGGATTCGTCGAACAGCTTTTCTTCGATGGTGACGACGACCTCGCGCGTGACCTTCGCGCCCAGCTCGTCGGCGACGAGATAAGCGGTATCGTAGTCGATCGTTTCGTTGACCGACGCCATGACGCCCATGACCATCAGCTTCTTGATGACCTCGCCAGCCGTCATCTTAAGACGGGACGCAAGCTCGCCGACCGTGATCTCGTCCGGAACGGTGATCTGGAGCGGCTGCTTCTTTGCCTTTTCGACGCCCTGCTTGCGCATTTTTTCCATTGCCATGCGCTCTTTTTCACGCTGACCGGAATAATCGCGGGTGTTCTGCTTTTTCAGCTTCTGCTTTTCGCCGCGCGCATCCTTGGAGGATTCGGGGACGAAGTTTTCAAGACGCTCGTCGTACTTTTCAAGATCGACGGTCGTGGTGCGGGTATCGACGACGCGGCTCTCGCCGGGATTCTTCGGCGCGTTCTGACCGCGGGTGTAGGTGTGGACGGGAGCGGGCTTCGGCGTGCTGGAACGTCCGGAACCGCCGCTGTCCTTGTCGCGGAAGCCGCCGTTCTGCGGACGGGACTGACCGTTATTATCGCGGAAGCCGCCGTTGTTCTGCGGACGGGGCTGACCGTTGTTGTCGCGGAAGCCGCCGTTATTCTGAGGACGGGGCTGACCGTTGTTGTCACGGAAGCCGCCGTTGTTCTGCGGACGTGGCTGACCGTTATTATCGCGGAAACCGCCGCCATTCTGGGAACGGGACTGACCGTTGTTATCGCGGAAGCCGCCGCCATTCTGCGGACGGGACTGAGCGGGCGCACCGGTACCGTTCTGCGGACGGGACTGACCGCTGCCATCGCGGAAACTGCCGCCATTCTGCGGACGGTTCTGTGCGCCGTTGTTCTGCGGACGGACAGACGTCTGCGCGGCAGCCTTGGGCGCATCCGTGGTCTTTGCGGGTTCGGTCTTGGGCGCTTCGGCGGTCTTAGCGGGTTCAGCCTTGGGCGCATCCGCGGTCTTTGCGGGTTCAGTCTTGGGTGCTTCGGCAGTCTTTGCGGGTTCAGCCTTGGGTGCATCTGTGGTCTTGGCGGGTTCAGCCTTGGGCGCTTCGGCAGTCTTGGCAGACTCAGCCTTGGGCGGCTGCTTGACCGGCTCGGATTTTACAGGCGCGGACTTCGCAGGCTCTTCCGCCTTCGGCGCTTCGGGCTTGGGAGCGGCGGGTTTTACCGCGATCTTCGTTTTGCCGTCGAGGTAATCGCCGATGTTTTCGATCTGATGGCGTTCGGTGATGCGGCTCATGACGAGGTTGAATTCGTCGGGCGTCAGAGCGCCGGAATGGGTTTTGCCGGTGATGCCGACTTCAACGACGACGTCGAGAACGTCTTTATTCTTTAAGCCAAGCTCCTTGGCAAGAGTGGAAATGCGGACCTGATTTTTCTGGTTTGCTGCCATGTTGTATCAATCATCCTTTCAGAGAGGCGTTATTCTTTATCGGACGGAGTTCTGGTAACGGAGGGCTGTACGGGCGTTTCAGGCGACGGCTTTTCCTCGAAAAGCGCACGGATGCCGCGGGCAAAGCTGGCGTCGCAGACGCCGATCACCGCGATCTGCCCGGTTTTGCCGATCTGCTTCGACAGCGCCGCGCTGTCAAGTCCGGCAAGACAAAGTTCGGTTTCGTAATATTTGCAGGCGTCGGAGATCCGCTTGAGCGTGTTCGCAGAGGCGTCCGAAGACACCAGAACGAGGTCCGCGATGCCGCGCCGCACCGCGTCGCGGCAGAGATCCGCTCCGCAGATCAGTCTGCGTGCTCTTGCGGCAAAGCCGAGCAGTCCGAGCAGCCGTTTTTCGGCTCCGGGCTTCAGACGGCGGGGTTCAACGCTGATTTCTTCTTCACACATGGCCGGCAAGCTCCTTTTCTATCGCATCCCAGACCTCATCCGGAATGGATACTTCAAGACTGCGTTCGATCCGTCTGGCGCGGCGGCATTTTTTTAAGCACTCCGCGCTTTTGCATACATACGCGCCGCGCCCCGATTTCTTTCCGATGAGATCGAGGGAGACGCTGCCGTCCGGCGCGCGCACGACCCGCGCGAGCTGCGGCTTCGGAAAAGACTGACCGCATCCCAGACATCTGCGTTCCGGGATCTTTTTCTGAGGTCTTGCCTGATTGTTTTCCTGCAAAATTCGATTTCCTCCAGATTTTGTGTTCTGTCCGACCCGGAATCACACCATGAAAGCCGGTCGGGACGGGAAAATACCGCTTCCCGCCGGAATTAGTCGGACAATCAGTAGAATTGTGAGGCGGAATGACGTTTTTTCATGTCAGTTCTGCTCATCGGAAGCGGGTTCTTCGGCGGCTTCAATGAAGGCCTTCTTGGCTGCTTCCTCTTCTTCGAGAGCGGCGCGGGTCTTGATATCGATCTTGAAGCCGGTAAGCCTTGCGGCGAGACGGGCGTTCTGTCCCTCCTTGCCGATGGCGAGCGACAGCTGGTTCGGGTCGACGATGACGCGGCAGGATTTTTCGCTGTCGAGAATAACTTCTTCGATCTTGGCTGGCGAGAGGGCGGCGCTGATATATTCGACCGGGTTTTCGCTGAATTTGATGATGTCGATCTTTTCACCGCGCAGTTCGTTGATGATGCCCTGGATACGCATACCCTTGTTGCCGATGCAGGCGCCGATCGGGTCGACGTTGGGATCGCGGCTCATGACCGCCATTTTCGTGCGGGAGCCGGCTTCACGGGTGATGCTCTGAATGACGACCACACCGTCCTGGATCTCGGGGATCTCAAGCTCAAAGAGGCGCTTGACGAGACCCGCGTTGGTTCTGGAAACGAACACCTGCGGTCCTTTGCCCGCGCGTGCCACTTCCAGCACGTAGACCTTGATGCGGTCGTT
>JAZRXB010000331.1:0-4706 GCA_045600005.1 Eubacteriales bacterium
AACGCTCGGCGATTTCCTTGACGGCAAAACCTCGCATTTCACCGAGCCGACGCGCGTGAAGCCGTCCTAC
Source organism: Eubacteriales bacterium (assembly GCA_045600005.1). Lineage (GTDB taxonomy): Bacteria > Bacillota > Clostridia > Oscillospirales > CAG-272 > Flemingiibacterium. The sequence continues at coordinate 71 of JAZRXB010000331.1, forward strand.
CGGAACGGCGTTTATACGCTCTGCGACCTGTCGGCTCTCCTGCCGGACTTCGTGACCGGGATGCTGCAGAAGGGTTTCCGGCGGTTCGGACAGAACATCCGCGGCTACGACGCGCGCGACACGGTGCTGACCGGCGTCGAAACGCGCACGTCCGCGCCGGTCCGCATCCTGCGCGGCGAAACGCTGACCGCTGCGGCGGCGGGCAACCTCTACCCCTGCGGTGAAGGCGCGGGCTACGCGGGCGGCATCACGAGCGCGGCGGTGGACGGCATCCATACGGCGCTCTCGCTGATGAAACGGTTCGGCGAACCGAACTGATACCTGCCGTGCGTCTGTCCTGACCGCACCGAACGAAAGGAGCGCATTTCATGAAAACCGTCTTTCTCGGCGAAGCCGTCGACCGTATGCTCCGATAAAAAGAGACGTCCCGAAGCCGGGACGTCTCTCTGATGATCCGCCTGTAAAGCGGACCGGCGGGCTTTGTCAGGTCAGCGGCAGCTGTCGCAGTCGCTCTTCATGACGAAGGATTCGCAGTCGGTACACTGGCTGACGGTCGGATTGGTCTCGTGCGAGGAGACGCGGATCTGACGCAGCGCGCAGTAGTTTTCGCTGCCGCAGTGGTTCTGGCACTCCTTGACGGAGCATTCGATCGCGGTGTTGGGAGTCTTGTTTTCCATTTTGTTGTACCCGTTTTCCAAGATTCCGGCGGATATAATCCCGCGCCGGTTCGGGTCGACCTTTCCGGACAGGCTTCGCCGCGTCTGCCGCGAAACCCTTTCGGAAGCGCCTGAACATAGGATTGCCCGTCCGACGCGGTTTCATTCGTTTTTCTGAAAAATGAACGAAAAAGCGGCGTTCCCTTTCTGCGGAACGCCGCTTCTGTCGTATACGCGGAGAACCGACCGGTTCCGCGCGGGAGGATCCCACAGGCTGTTATAAAAACGTCCGTTCCAGCCAGCGGTCCCGCAATAGCATCGCCGCGCCGCGCTCCGCACAGTGCAGTTCCTCCGTTTTCATCAGCACAAACCGGTCTTCCCCGCCGAAGCGTTCGGCGAGCGGACCGGCGAGCGGCCTATCCGCGGCAAGCAGGATCCTGACAGGGTCGAGCGTATAAAGCGCCGCGCGGACGGCAGTCAGAGCCGCTTCGAGCGGCGCAAGTCCCTCGGTCAGCGCTTCAAACCGTCCCGCCTGACCGAACGCGCCGTACACCGGCTCGTTCCCGTTCATCACCGCGCCCCGGATGACGCCGCCGTCCTGTCGGAGAAAGACCCACAGCCCAGCGTTAGCGGCGGTTGCGGCGCACACAGCGGATGCGGTGTCCACAGCGGATGCGGTGTTCACAGCGGATGCGGTGTTCACAGCGGATGCGGCAAACGCCGCATACGCAGAAGCGAACGCTGTGTCGCGTCTCACCATGAGATCGGGCTGCCAGCCGTTCCACGCCGCCGTTTCAAAGCCGTCGGTCAGCGCCGCCGCGCCGATCAGCTCGTCAAAGCATTCGCTGAACGCGGGAAAGCTGTCGGTCAGCGGGTCAGACGCGCATTTCACCTTTCCGCGCCCGGCAAGCGCCGGGTCGAAGAAGGTCATCGTGTTCGCCGCCGGATCGTACACCATCATCCCGCGGTTCCGTTCGAGGCGGCAGAGAGCGCTCCGCCGTCCGACCGCGCCGGTCATCTCCTTGCGCTGCGTCACGACGCCCGCTTCGGCGAAGGAATCGACGATCTTTCCGACCGTCATCAGGCTCAGCCCCGTCTGACGCGCGATCTGCGCCCGGCTGATCTCGTCCGCGTCCGCCGCCGCGCAGAATACCGCCCGGATGTGCGAAAACCGCACCGCGCGCTGAGCGTCCGGTTCCATCGCGTTCCCTCCTTCCGACAGCACGGGAACGACGCCTTTGATATCGTCCCCGGTCCGCGCGGTTCCTGTCCGCGTCTTTTCTTCCATAAATATTATAACAGATTCCCGCGTTTCTGTCAAGAGCCGCACGGCGGTCCGGCGGCGGAAAAATCCGGGCAGATATCCGCCGGAAGCAGCATAAAAAAATGAACAAATTGAAAAATTTTCCGTTACCCCTTGCAAATCACGCAGAGTTATTATATAATTGATTATGTTATTTTAATATGTTCTTTCACGAGGGAGGATACATTCATGTTTGAAAAAATCAGAGACATTATCGCGCTTCAGCTGGGGATCGACACGGATCAGATCGAAGAAGAGACCCTGATCATGGAAGACCTCGGAGCCGATTCTCTGGACGTCGTTGAGCTTGTCATGGCGGTCGAGGATAACTTCGGCGTTTCCATTCCGGACAACGAGATGGAAAACCTCAAATCGGTCCGCGATCTTGTCGAATACGTCGAATCCAATATCTGACCGCAGCGATGTTCAGCCGTGAGAAGCGATTCTCCCGGCTGTCACTCTTTTGTAAGGAAATTTTCCCGACTTATGAAAAAACAAACTGTCGGACTCCTCGCGCGGCTGGCTCTGCTGTCCGCCACGCTGATCTGGGGCTGTTCGTTCATCATCACCAAGGACATCACGGACGTGATCCCGCCGTTCACGCTGCTGACCCTCCGGTTCCTTCCGGCGTCGGGCGTGCTGGCGCTTCTCTTTCATAAGAGGATGAAGCGTCCCGCGCCCGGAACGTTCCGCGCCGGCGGTGCGGCAGGGCTGCTGCTGTTCGCCGCCTACGCCTTCCAGACCATCGGCATCACCGGCACAACGCCCGGCAAAAACGCCTTTCTCACGGCGTCCTACTGCGTGATTGTCCCCTTCGCGGCATGGTTCTTTACGAAAAGGAAACCCGACCGCTATAACATTGCCGCCGCTTTCCTCTGCATCGTCGGCATCGGCTTCGTCTCGCTGACCGAGGACTTCACCATCGTCACAGGCGACCTGTTAACGCTCGTCTGCGGCGTTTTTTACGCTCTGCATATCGTCACGGTCGCGAAGGTCTCGGACGGACGCGACCCGATGATCCTCTCCTGTCTCCAGTTTCTCACGGTCGGCGCGTTGTCGCTCGTCTGCTCGCTGGCGTTCGATCTGCCCTCGCTGCGTGCGGCGGCGGAAAGCGCGGCGCTGAACGCTTCGCTTCTGCCCGGCGTGCTGTACCTGTCGCTCGGCAGTACGGCGGCGGCGCTGACCTTACAGAATTTCGGGCAGAAGTACACCGACGCTTCGTCCGCTTCGCTCATCCTGACGCTTGAATCGGTGTTCGGCGTGATCTTTTCGGTCGCGTTCGGACGCGAAGCGCTGACCGGACGCATCCTGTTCGGCTTCGCGCTGATCTTCTTCGCCGTCGTCGTCTCCGAAACCAAGCTGTCCTTCCTCCGTCCGAAAGCCGGGCGGAAGTGAAACGACCGCATATGCAGCGTTTCGCAAACCAGAACCGCCGCGCTTCACGCGCGGCAGTTCTGGTTTTTTCTTCATGTCGGCGGATATGCCCATAATGTGAATCCGAGGGAAAAAGCCGCCTGTCCGGACAGACAGCAGACGGCGTCCGCTCCCCTGAAATCGAAAAACGGAAAGGGCGCTTTTCGCGCCCTTTCCGTATGAAACCGGGTGAACGGTCATTCGCCGTCCTCGTCGTTTTCGCCGATGGAGACCTTTTTACGGACCTTGACTTCCACGTCGTAGCAGGAGAAGATCGCATCGACGTCGATGTTCTTCGGCTTCGGCGTAACAAGGCTGACCAGCGGTACAACGATCAGACCGGCGACCATGGCGATCGCGCCCGCGTTGATCGGAGAGGCGATAAACGCCTTGCCGAAGAAGCCCGCGATCATGTTGGCGCTCGTCAGACCGACGCCGACTGCGAAGCTCACCCAGACAGACGCGACCGTGATGCGCTTGCTGTACAGACCGTATAAGAACGGTGCGAGGAATGCGCCTGCGAGCGCGCCCCACGAAATGCCCATGAGCTGTGCGATGAAGGTGCTTGCGGAATGGTACTGCGCGATGGCGATGCCGGCGGACAGTACAACGAAGACTGCGATGAAGATGCGGATGCAGAGGAGCTGTTTTTTCTCGTCAAATTTCCTGACGGAGCCCTTGATCAGGTCGAGCGTGATGGTCGAGCTGGAGGTCAGGACGAGCGAGGAAAGCGTGGACATCGAAGCGGAAAGCACCAGCACGATGACGATGCCGATCAGAATGTCAGACAGCGAGGAGAGCATGGACGGAACGACCGAGTCGTAGATCGGCTGACCGTTCGCGCCGAATTCCACGCGGTCTGCGAACAGACGGCCGAAGCCGCCGAGGAAGTAACAGCCGCCTGCGACGATGAACGCGAAGAAGGTGGAGATGATCGCGCCTTTCTTGATGTCGTTTTCCGACTTGATGGCGTAGAACTTCTGGACCATCTGAGGAAGTCCCCAGGTGCCCAGAGAGGTGAGGATGACGACGCCGAGCAGGTTCAACGGATCGGGACCGAGGATCGAGACGTATGCGCCCTGCATTCCGGCGGTCGCTTCGACCTCGTTGGGGATCTGAGACATGGAGACGAGCGCCTGCGTGAAGCCGCCCTGTCCGGAAATGACCGAGCCGATGACGGCGCAGATGCCGATCAGCATGATGATGCCCTGAATGAAGTCGTTCATCGCGGTTGCCATGTAACCGCCGATGATGACGTATACGC
>JAZRXB010000332.1:0-11970 GCA_045600005.1 Eubacteriales bacterium
GCTCGTGACCGCGCTCCTGCAGAAGCTGGCGCTGGGTGCGGGAGACCTTGTGGATCGTTTCGACCATGTGGACGGGGATGCGGATGGTGCGGGCCTGGTCGGCGATGGCGCGGTTGATCGCCTGACGGATCCACCACGTCGCGTAGGTCGAGAACTTGTAGCCCTTGCGGTAGTCGAACTTGTCCACCGCCTTCATCAGACCGAGGTTGCCCTCCTGGATCAGATCGAGGAAGCACATTCCCTTGCCGACGTAACGCTTGGCGATGGAGACGACAAGACGCAGATTCGCTTCGACCAGCTCCTTCTTGGCGTCTTCGTCGCCCTGCGCCATTTTTTCCGCCAGAACAAGCTCGCGGTCGTTGTCGAGCAGCGGGACCTTGCCGATCTCCTTGAGGTACATACGGACCGGGTCGTCGATGGCGAGACCTTCCTGGATCAGCATTTTTTCCATGTCCTCGGCGGACTCGTACTGTTCGACCTCGCTCTCGATGTCGGCGAAATCGGGGCTGTCGAGGTAGTTGACCTCGATGCCGTTGTTTTCGAGGTCCTCATAGAGCTTGTCGATCTGGTCGATGTCGTAATCGACCTCGCCGAGCGCCTCGACGATCTCGCTGGAGGTCAGCGAGCCTTTGGACTTGCCCTTGGCGATCAGTTCGCCGACGTTCAGCTTTTTCTCGCCGTCGTCGTCAAGCAGGTCGTCCTGATTTTCATCGGTCTCGTTGTCGCTTTCGTAGTCGTTTTTGCTGTCGATCATACTGTAATCCTTTCAAAGTATATGAATTGTTGAAATCGTTTTCGCATTATGTTTCAGAGGAAATGTTCTTCGGCAGCGCATGATCTCCGCTTCGCGCGGTCGGGGTTTCTTCATGCTTTCCTTCACGCGCCCGGACCATTGCCGTTCCCGTACAGGCTCACCGCATCGGCTTCCGGGACTTTTTCTCCCTTTTCCGTCATTCCGTCAAATGATCGCTCCTCCTTCATCTGACCTCCGAATCGTTTCAGCGTTTTTCCTTTTTCAGCTTTTCTCTCGCTCTGGCGAGGATGTCGTCGATGGCGGCGACCGTGTCGCCGGATTCGTCGAGCCTTTTCTGTTTCGTTTCGGCTTTCAGGCGTTCGATCATGTCGGCGAGCAGTCCGGCTCCGTTTTCGCTGAGCTGCTGACGGCGCACGATCATGGAGGTGATCCGCCCCATCTCGTCCGGGTCGAAGACCTCGGCGAGCGTGCCGTAATCGAAAGCCGCCGCTTCGCTGTAACGCGCCGTGGTCTCGGTGAAGACGCGCCGGTTGAAGTCCGAATAGAAATCGTCCGCCGTCAGAGCGGCCGTCCCGTTTTTCACGGCTTTCAGATTTTCCGGGTAGAGAAGGAGCAGCCCCAGAATGTTTTCCTCGGTGTTGACCGCGGCGGCGTTGCGCACCTTGTCCGCGTTGATGCGGTCGCCGAAGCCGGCGGTCGTGCGCAGGACCTCCTGCATTTCCTCCTTCGAGCGGTTCCTTTCGCGTGCTTTCATCGCACGGGTCACGTCGTCTTTCAGACTGTCGCGCGGGATGGCGAGCTTCTCGGAGACGATGCCGATGTAAACGTCGCGCTCGGACGCCGACCAGACCTCCGAAATGATCTGACACAGCTCCGCGGCGGCTTTGACCTTTTCGTCGACCAGCGTGACGTCGTGCTTTGACAGCACGCCTTCGAGCTTGAACTCGAACTGCGCGCGGCTGCTGTCGAGAAGCAGCTTGAATTTTTCCCTTGCGTTCGCGCCGCCCTTGCGGAGGAACTCGTCCGGGTCCTTTGCGCCCGTCACTCTGAGGACGCGCACATCCAGCCCGACCTCGCCGAGCAGCTTCATCGCCTTGTTCGCGGCGCGCTGACCGGCTTCGTCCGAGTCGTAGGAAATGACGACCTGCTTGGTGTACTTCGCCATGATGCGCGCCTGTTCGGGCGTGATGGCGGTCCCGAGCGTGGCGACGGCGTTTTCAAAGCCGTAGGCGTGGCACGCGATGACGTCCATATAGCCCTCGCAGAGGAGCATCCGCTCGGCACACCGTCCTTTGGCAAAGTTGAGCGCGAACAGATTGCGGCTCTTCTTGAACGCGGGCGTATCGGAAGAATTGAGGTACTTCGGGACCGAATCGTCCATGACGCGCCCGCCGAACGCGACGACGTTTCCGGTCACGTCGATGATCGGGAACATGACGCGGTTGCGGAACAGGTCGAACGGTCTGCCGGTCTTCTTCGAGACGCCGCAGAGGAACGCCGCCGTCATTTCCTCGTCCGTATACCCCTTCGAGCGCAGGTGATCGGTCAGGATCCCGAAGCTGTCGGGCGCGAAGCCGAGTCCGAAATGCTTGATGGTAGCGCCGTCCAGTCCGCGTCCGGTCAGGTAGTCAAGTCCTTTTTTCCCAAGCGTGGGGTCGTACAGGCAGGCGTGAAAGAAGCGCGCGGCCTCGCGGTTCATCGAAAGGACGCGGTCGCGCCGCACGCCGCGTTCCTCTTCCTCGCCTCCGTCATGCGGAAGCTGAATGCCCGCCCGACCGGCAAGCAGCTCGAGCGCGGCGGGATAGTCGAGACTTTCGCGCTTCATCATGAAGGTGATGACGTCCCCGCCCGCTCCGCAGCCGAAGCAGTAGAAGCTCTTCGTCGCCGGAAAGACCGTGAAGGAAGGCGTCCGCTCGCTGTGGAAGGGGCAGAGACCGTTCAGATTCGATCCGGCGCGTTTGAGCTGAACATAGCCGCCGATGACGTCGGCGATGTCGCATCGGAATTTGATCTCCTCGATGATCTCAGGTGGAATTCTCATAGTCTGCGGCGTCCGTCCGGCGCCGTTCTGTCGCGGTACCCCGGCGGCAGTTTTATCTGCCTTCCCGGAGTTCCCGAATAAAATATGGAAGAAAAAGAAACGGGGACGGGTCCGCGCCTTCCGTTCTCTTTTTCACGCAGTCGAATATAATATACTGCGGATTTCTTCAAATTACTTTTTTCGATCCGATAGTTTACATTTTATTAACATTTCCCGTTCTGTTTTCGCCGTCAAACGACCGAAAAAACGCCGCGCTTTCGTCCGACTGATGAAAAAACTGTTGACAAGCGGGGAACGGTCTGCTATAATAATATCGTAGAAGTATGATAACACCGCCCATATCGGCGGAAGGGGGGCGGTCATTTGTCCGGTTTCGACGGATTTATCGGCAGTGAAAGGCTGATCGGACGTCTGCGGCGCGATATTGCGCAGGGGACGATCTCGCACGCCTATCTCATCGAAGGCGGTGAAGGCTTCGGCAAGAAAACGCTGGCGAAGCTCATCTGCCTTGCGCTGTCCTGCCATGAAAACGACGCGCCCTGCATGAGCTGTCCGCGCTGCCGGAAGATCCTGACCGATCAGACGCCCGACGTGATCACGGTCCTGCCCGAAAAGGGGAAGGTCCAGCTCGGCGTGGAGATCATCCGCAATATGCGGGACAGCGTCGTCTTCGCTCCGAACGATCTTGAGCGGAAATTTTACATCATCCCGGACGCTTCCGCGATGACTGTCGAATCGCAGAACGCGCTGCTCAAAACGCTGGAGGAGCCGCCGCCCTGCGTCATGTTCCTTCTGCTGACCGAAAACGCGGAAAATCTTCTGCCGACCATCCGGAGCCGCGCCCCTGCGCTCCGCCTTGAACCGCTTTCAAACGAACAGATCGCCGCATGGCTGACGGAAAACTCAGACGAAGCGCGCGCGCTGCGCGAGCGTGAGCCGAAGGCCTTCGGCGTCGCGGTCCGGCGGTCGGGCGGCAGTCTCGGCAGAGCCATCAAGCTCTGCACGCCCGAAAGCGCGGAGAAAAACTACGCGATGTATGAAAAAGCGGAACGTTATCTCACGCTGCTTGCCGACAGCCGCAGCGCGGCAGGCGAGTTTGCGTTCTTTGAATACGCCTCGAAATTACAGAACACAAAGCAGCGCGAGGAGCTTGACCTCATCTATGAAATGCTGACCGAAGCGGTCCGCGACCTTGCCGCCGCAAAGCTCCTCAAAAACGCGTTCCCCCCTCTGTTTTACACCGACGAAGCCGCCGCGCGTGAGACCGCCGCGCGTTTTTCCGCAAGCGGTCTGATGAAGCTGTCGGATGCGTTTGCCGGCGCACGGTCCGCGCTCCCGCGCAGCGCGCCGCTCCCGCTCGTTCAGATGAAAAACGCAGTCGAGGCGCTGAACAGCTTCCGCAGCTGACCCTGTTCAGACTGTCTGGGGTCTTCCGACCGCGGTCAGACCGATCACAGTCAGCCGTCACCCAAACCGATTTTATAGGACGGAGAAATACCGATATCATGGATAACAGCCAGAACAATCCGAACCGCGAAAACGGTTCCGAACCGAAGAACGGCGCTCAGAAGCCGTTCCATCATCACAGCCGCCGCCGCAAGCCGCAGGACGCGCCGAAAACGAATCCTGCCGAGACGAAAAGCGAACGGAACACCGACAGCGCTTCCCCGAACGGTCAGATCACGACGCGCGCCGGACGCTACGACCTGCCCGCCGACGCGGCGGCTCCTCAGTCCCGCCGCCCGGAAGGCAGACCGTCCGCCGAAAAGTCCGCGCAGAACCGTCCGGACGACGCCGCTTCGGGCAGCGGTCAGACGCCCCGCCGCGACGGAGCGCGAAACGGCGGTCCCCGTCATTCCCGCCATTCAAACAAGCCGCGCACGGAATCGGCAAGGCAGGAGCAGGATCCCGCCGCAGCCGAAAACGCTCCGCAGCCGGTGAAGGAGACGGACAAAACGCCGGACGCCGCAGAAGCAAAGCAGACGGTCCAGGGCGGCGGTCAGAAGCCGAAGCGTCCCGACCGGAACCGCCGTCCGCAGAAAAGGCAGAGCGAGTCTGCCAAGCAGGATGCGCCTGTAAAGCAGGACACGCCGCGCGCTGAGCTGCAGACCGCCGAAACCTCCGAGAATACGTTCGACCGTTCCGCCGCGCCCGCCGAAGGGGACGGCGCACAGAAGCCGCATTCCCGTCCCGCGCACCGCCGCGGCAGCCGTCACAGGAACGGTCAGAACCGGAATCCTGCCGCCGAAGCCGTTCAGCCGCAGAACGAAGCCGCCGAAACCGCTCCTGCCGGCGAATATACGATCTCAGCCGGGATCGCCGCCTCCGAACCGGAGGACGAGGACGCGGCGGTCCGCGACGAGCTGAACGCTCTGTCGCCCGGCGAGCTGTCGGCGCACGAGTCCGAACCCGGCGAATACGTTCCGATCATCCCCGATGAGCCTGCCCCGCCCGTCCCTACCATTCCGGTCGTCGGCGTGCGCTTCAAGCCGGGCGGAAAGATCTACTATTTCAATCCGGGCGAGCTGACCTTTTCCAAAGGCGATCCGCTGATCGTGGAGACCGCGCGCGGCATGGAATACGGCGTCTGCGAGCTTTCCAACCGTCTGGTCACGGAACGCGAGGTCGTTCTCCCGCTCCGAACGGTCGTCCGCGCAGCCAGCGACGAGGATACCGAGCGCCACGACAGCAACGAAAAGCGCGCGAAGGAAGCGTTCGGCGTCTGCGTTCAGAAGATCGCGGAGCATCGGCTGAAAATGAAGCTGATCGACGTTGAATACACCTTCGACAACGCAAAGCTGCTCTTTTACTTCACCGCCGACGGGCGCGTCGATTTCCGCGAGCTGGTCAAGGATCTGGCGTCGGTCTTCCGCACACGCATCGAGCTCAGACAGATCGGCATCCGCGACGAAACGAGAATGCTCGGCGGGATCGGCATCTGCGGCAGACCCTTCTGCTGCAAGACCTTCCTCGGCGATTTCGTTCAGGTCTCGATCAAAATGGCGAAGGAGCAGAATCTTTCGCTCAACTCGCTCAAGATCTCGGGCGCGTGCGGACGGCTGATGTGCTGTCTGCGTTACGAATACGACACCTATTATGAAGAGATCCGCCGCACGCCCCGCGTCGATCAGATCGTTTCCACGCCTGCCGGCGACGGAACGGTCATCGAAGTCCAGCCGCTGGCGGGACTGGTGCGCGTGCGTTTCCTCGAAAAGCCGGATGCGCCGCCCAAGGTCTTCCATAGGGACGACGTGAAGGTCATCGGCGGCAAGGGCTTCAAGCCCGCTCCCGAGCAGACGGTCAGACCGGAATCCGACAGCCGTAAGAATACCGGCGCCCCGTCCGTTCCTGAAAAGGCGCCGCTTCCCGCCGTGCCGGAACCCGGCGAAGAAGACATTCCGGACGGCAGCTTCTCCGGCAGACCCGATGAAGCGCCGGAAGCGTTCGTGAAAGACAGCGTTCCGGCAGAGGAAGGTCCTGACCGCGATGCGGAAAACGCCGAAAAAGATGACGGTGCGGACAAAGAGCCCCTCGCCTGACTCCCGTTCGGACGCAGCCGCTGTCGGCGTGAATATGAATAGTTAATGAATTTTTTCTCAGGGTATTGCATTTTTGAAAATTTGTGATACAATATAATCAGATACTGTATAGCCGATTGTTTAATGCTTTGAGATAACAAACGTTATAATAAAATCCGTTTTTATGTCGGCTTTGCCGACATAAAAACTCCTCTAAGGCGAGCCAGGGCGAGCCCTCGCGCCGAGGGGAGCCGACAAAACTTTGTTTTGTCGGCGGCGATAAGCGCGAGTACCGGTTGTAAAACGAAGTTTTACAATCGACTATCAGATACTGTACGGATGGAGGTGTGTTTGTAATGGCATATAAGATCAGTGATGATTGCGTCGCTTGCGGTACCTGCGCTGAAGAATGCCCCGTTGAGGCGATCAAGGAAGGCGACGGCAAGTACGAGATCGACGCCGAGAAGTGCATCGAGTGCGGTTCCTGCGCAGATGTATGTCCCGTCGAGGCTCCCAAGAAGGAAGACTGAGTGATTTTTACAACGGCTTCTTTACACAGAATAATGCTGCCGCGCAAGCGGCAGCATTATTCATATTTGAAATCAGCGGACGATCCGTCCGAGACTAATTATATGGAGAAAACTATGACCATCACCTATACCGTCGGTCCCTCTCTCTACGTCAACACCACCAACCGCTGCTCGAACAGCTGCGATTTCTGCGTCCGCTCTCACGGCGAAGCGCTGTACGGAGACCTCTGGCTCGACCGTGAGCCGACAAAAGAGGAGATCCTGACCGACATTGAAAAGCGCGGACCGGAGCAGTTCGACGAGCTGGTCTTCTGCGGCTACGGCGAGCCTGCCGAGCGCCTTGACGACATCTTCTGGGTCTGCGACGCGCTCAGAAAAAAATACCGGCTGAAGATCCGCATGAACACGAACGGTCAGTCCGACCTCATCAATAAACGCGACACCTCGTCCGAATTCGCCGGACGCTTCGACGTCGTTTCGATCAGCTTAAACTGCGCGAACGCCGCGGAGTATCAGAAGGTCTGCCACTCTGAATTCGGCGAAGAATCGTTCGGCGCGCTGATCGACTTCGCGCGCCGCGTCAAGGCGTATGTGCCGTGCGTCGTCATGTCGGTCGTGCGCGGCTCCATCCCGGATGAGGACATCGAAAAGTGCCGTGCGATCACCGATTCCATCGGCGTCACGCTGCGCGTGCGCGAAATGCTGTAAACGCAAAGCGGATCCCGATCGGAAAGAGGTTGTCAGTATGAAACACCATGTCGTCAATATCGTCAATTTCGTCCGGGGCGTCGAGCCGCGCAGTCCCGCGCTCGATATGACCGAGACCATCCGCCGCGAGATCGAGCTGAACAACCGGTTCGGTTTCCCGAACACCGTGCTTTTGCAGTACGACGCGCTGAACCAATCTTCCTTCCGCGAGATCCTCGCCCAGTGCGACCCGGAAAAGACCGAATTCGGTCTCTGGTTCGAGTTCTGCGAGGACCTCATCCGCGCCTGCGGCATCGAATGGCGCGGCAGACCCGGCTATTCGTGGGACTATCACGTCAACCCCGGCTTCTCATTTGCCTATACCTGTGAGGAAAAGAAAGCGATCACCGACGAGTGTATGCGTCTTTTCCGTGATTTCTTCGGCTGCTATCCGAAGTCGGTCGGCTCGTGGCTCCTCGACAGCGACACGGTCTCCTATATGCAGAAAAAGTACGGCGTCGAAGCCTTCTGCATCTGCCGCGAGCAGTGGGGGACCGACGGCTATTCGCTCTGGGGCGGCTACTACAACGGCCCCTACTATCCGTCGAAAAACAACCTGTTCACGCCCGCGCAGACGAAGGAGGAGCAGATCCCCGCTCCGGTCTTCCGTATGCTCGGCGCGGACCCGATCTACTGCTACTACGAGCATTACAGAGCGAAGTACAACGGCATCGATCAGGGTCTGTTCACGCTCGAACCGACCTGGAAATGCGGGCAGTCCGAGAAGTGGGTCGACTGGTATTTCGATATGCTGACCGGCGGTGAATGCCTGTCCTTCGCCTACACGCAGACCGGTCAGGAGAACAACTTCCCGTGGAAAACCATGACCGAATCCCTGCCGATGCAGTACGAGAAGATCAGTCGTCTCGTGGAGTCCGGCAGGATCACGCTCGAAACGATGGCGGCGTCGGGACGGCGCTTCCGCGCCTCTTACAGCGAAACGCCCGCCGCTTCGCTCTGCGCGCTGAGCGACTGGGCGGACCTCGGTCATCAGTCGGTCTGGTACAGCTGCAAAAACTACCGTCTGAACCTGTTCCGCGACAAGGACGAGGTCTTCATCCGCGACCTCCATAAGTTCGACGAGACGGTCCGCGACCCCTATCTCGACGCGCCGGTGACGGGTCATACGGCGCTCTGTGACAACCTTCCGGTCGTGGACGGGCTTCGCTTCTCGTCCGAGGACGTGAAGGCGGGACTGTCGTTCGGCAGGGGAACGATCACGTGCGCAAAGGAGCTGGACGGCGCGCTGGAGGTCGTTCTGGACCGCTCGGGCGAGACCCTGACGGTCCTCTTAACGCCCGATTCGATCCTGATGACCGCCGACACGGAATTCTCGCTTCCCTTCCGCTATGCGAAGGAGAACGCTTACGGTCTGACAGCCGTGACCGGCTCGGACGAAAAATCGGTGTTCTGTGAACATAACGGCAGACGCTATGCGCTCACCGCCGTTTCCGGTTCGTTCCGGGACGGCTGCTTCCGCTCCGAAAAGGGCAGACTGACGTTAAAGCTGAGCTGACCGCCGGTCATTTTGAAGGAAAGGCGATGATCTTATGATCTACCGTAATTTTGAGCTTTACAATATCGCAGAAATGATCCCGGAGCCGGACGGCGGGTACTTACTCTCGCGCGTGCCGCAGTACGTGCGTGAAAAAATGGGCGATCAGGGTCAGAGAATGGTCACGGCAACCGGCGGCGCGGAATTCCGCTTCGTTCTGAACAGCGGGAAAGCCGAGATCACGCTGAAGCTGAAAAATCCCGGCGCGACCTTCGCCGTCCTTTATTACGGCGGCGTGCTGGCGGGCTGGCAGACCTTCAGGCAGATCATCTACGACCATCCGACGACGATCACGATCGGTCCTCCCGACAATCCCGGGATGCTTCGGAAGATCAGCGGCGCTTCGGGCTATGCGTGGCAGCCTAACGTCTGCCGTCTGGTGCTTGAATCGAACCAGCTCGTTCTGCTCGACGTGAAGGGCGACGTCCGCCCGCCGCGCGAGGATGAAACGCCGCCGAAGCGGTTCATGATGTACGGCTCGTCGATCACGCACGGCAGTCTCGCCTGCACGCCGAACATGACCTTCCTGTCGCAGATCTCGCGCCGCCTGAACGCCGACTTTTACAGCTACGGCTTCGCGGGCGCGTGCCGTCTCGAAAAGGAGGTCTGCGACTACATTTCCGAGCAGGATAACGAGATCAATCCGCGCCGCTGGGATTTCGCGGTGATGGAGCTTGGCATCAACATCCTCGGCATGGCGGACGACGAGTTCGAGCGCCGCGTGCGCTATCTGTTCGACGTCATGCGGAAAAAGAACCCGGACAAAAAGCTGTTTGCCACCGATATTTTCTACTTCTCCGGCGACCTTGACGGGCATCCGAAGGCGGACGGTTTCCGTGAGATCGTCCGGAAGGCGGCGGGAGATCGGGACGTCTTCCACATTCCGGGACGCTCGATCCTCACGTCCGCGCGCGGACTGTCGGGCGACTTCACGCACCCGAACGTCGACGGCGTGTGCGAGATCGCGCAGAACCTCGGCAGAGTGCTGGAGGAAAACACCTGATATAAAACCGGGAATGCTTCCCTGCGAAGCGTTCCCGGTTTTTCTCTGTACCGGACAAAGCCGTTCGGTCTGACGCAGACGCCGTTTTCCCGGCATAAAGGCTTCAAATGTAAATTGAATCGGGAATTCTTCAATTCAAGGAATAATTGCTTGACTTTCATTTTTCTTTGATATATCATATATATTGAAAGTTGTAAGTATTCTTCGACAAATTTAGTCAAACAGCCGAAAAGAAAGGAATGATCCTATGAAAAACGACCGATTTTTCCAGAGACTGACAGCCGCCGCCCTCGCCGCTCTGATGGGGCTGACGGTTTCCTGCGGCACGGAAGAAACGCCCGGCGGCGATACGACCGCTTCCTCTGTGACGACCGAAGCGTCCGATAACGACCCGCGCGAGCAGTACAGGGACATGATGCCCGAGGTCGAGGATTTCGGCGGGTACAAATTCCGCATCCTGAGTCTGAAAGACCGCAATGTCATCAAAACCGTGACCAACTTCGACGCGGACGAGATCACCGGCGACACGATCAACGACGCGGTCTACACCCGCAACCGTATTGTGGAAGAAAATTACAACGTCGATATTTCGGTGCTTTACACCGACAATGTCGTCAATGAATTCACGCGGGCGACGATGGCGGGCGACGATTTCTGCGACCTCGTTTCGGACTGGGATATCCCGAAGACGTTCGCGCTGCTGCCGCAGGGTGTGGCGTTCGATCTGAACACGATGCCGGAATTCCGCTTCGACGCGCCGTGGTGGTCGGATTCGATGAAGGACGTGGAAGTATTCGGAAAGCAGTTTTTCCTGATCGGAGACATTTCGCCGGTCTTCGATATGAACATCCTGTGCGTGACATACAATCAGGGCATTTATGAAGACATGGGATTTGAAAATCCGTACAAAATGGTCAATGAAGGACGCTGGACGCTCGACAAGCTCAGCGAAATGTCGAGAAGCGTTTCGCGCGACCTTGACGGCGATACGAAGATCACGGTAACCGATCAGGTCGGACTGCTGACCGAGATCAGCGCGGCGATGTACCTGTATACCGGTTCCGGCGAAACGATCCTGAAGCTCGAAAACGGCGAGTACAGGATGAATTTCGGTTCGGAGAAGTGCTTTGACGTATTTGAACGTGTCTTTGAGCTGATGTTCGATTTCGACCACACGTTCCCGATGAACAGCGGCCGCTTTGAATCGCAGCTGACGACCTCGACGATCTGGACCGAAGCGACGAAGATCATGACGGAGAGCCGCGCTCTGTTCCGCACCGGAACCTTCGGCGACACGGCGGAGTACCGCGACATGAAGGTCGATTTCGGCGTCCTGCCCATTCCGAAATACGATGAAAAGCAGGAGGATTACTACTGTCTGCTCGGCGAAAACTGCCAGCCGTTCCTGATGCCGGTCACGGTGCCGGACACGCACCGCACCGCGCTCATCACCGAAGCGCTCTGCATGGAGGGAAAATTCGTCATCATGCCGGATTTCTATGACGTGTTCCTTGACGAAAAGGTCCTGCGTGACGAGGAGTCGAAGCAGATGGTCGATCTGATGTTTGCATCTGCGGCGATTGATATCGACAAATGGTTCGGTCTGACCGGCATCAGCGCGGCGATCAACGATATGGTGAAGAGCGGGACCTATACGCTCGCATCGCAGGCGGCTTCCTTACAGTCCTCCGCCGAGGCGAAGCTGAAGACCGCGTTCGACGGCATCAAGACGCTGAAATAAATCCATATGAACCGCATTGGGGACGCTTCACGGCGAAGCGTCCCCGTTTTTTCGGGATCAGGCGGAAAGTCCGATCCCGGC
>JAZRXB010000333.1:0-4968 GCA_045600005.1 Eubacteriales bacterium
AGGAGCAGATTCGACCGGATCGTTCCCGTAAACAGGAACACGACCTGGAGCATCTGCCCGAAATGGCGGTGAAGCGAGGGAATCTTGGTCTTCCGGATATCCATGCCGTCGATCAGGATCTGACCCTTCTGAATGTCGTAGCTGCGGCAGATCAGCGACAGGATCGTCGTCTTTCCCGAACCGGTCGAGCCGACGAACGCGACGGTCTGCTTCGGCTCCACCTTGAAGGAGACGTCCTTTAAGACCCAGTCCTCCTTCTCATAGGCGAACCAGACGTGGCGGAATTCGATGCCGCCTTCGATGTGGTCAAGCTCCGCAGCGTCCGGCTCGTCCACGACGTCCGGCTCGATATTGAAGATCGTGAAGATCTTCTCCGCCGACGCGAACGCAGACTGGAGCCAGTTGAACTGCTCGGCAAGGCTCTGGATCGGGTTGAAGAACTTGGAAATGTACATATAGAAGGTCACGACCGTGCCGCTGCCGATCGTCTGACCGAGGAAGCTCACGTCCCGGATGCTGCCCCGTCCGCCGAGGTAAAGAAGACACATGACCGACGAAATGTACAGCATATACACGACCGGGCGGAAGATGCCGAACACGAGGATCTGCTGCTTCTTCGCTCTGCCGAGCGCGATATTCTTCGCGTCGAACTCCGCCTTCTTGCGCTGTTCGCGGTTGAAGATCTGGATGACCTTCATGCCGGACAGATGCTCGGACAGATAGGTGTTGATATCGGTCGTGCCGTCCTTGACCCGGCGGTAGGCGCGGCGGGAGAACTTGCGGAAAATGACCGTGAACAGCACGATGAACGGCACGAAGCAGAGGACCATCAGCGTCAGCTCATAGTTTAAGCAGAGCATCGCCGCCAGAACGCCCAGCACGACGAACGCATTCTTGATGAGGTTGACGAGGATGTTCGTGAACAGCATCGAGACCGCGCCGGTATCGTTGGTCACACGGGTGACGAGCTTGCCGACCGGCTCCATGCTCAGCTGCGCGTGGGACAGGCTCTCGATGTGAACGAACAGATCCTCGCGGATCTTCGACACGATCTTCTGACCGGTCTTCTGGAGGACGATCGCCTGGATGTAGGAGCAGACGAGCGACACGAGCAGAAGTCCGGCGTAGACGATCACCATCGACAGAAGCCACGACATTTCAAAGTCGTTCTTGATCGTCTCCTCAATTCTGCCGACGATCAGCGGCGAAACGATGTCGTAGGCGATCGAGAAGATCATCAGAAACAGCACGAAAAGAAAGCTCGGAACATGGGGCTTTGCGTAGACGAGCAGGCGCTTCATCAGCTCGCTGTCGCTCATATGGCGGTCGAAGCCGATGGCTTCCTTCTTGTCCTTCATCATCGCGTAGGCGGCGATGAACACGGCGGACAGCACGCCGACGATGGCGCCGACCACGATCAGCGGGAAAAACTCAGTCATGGGCTGCCTCCTTCTTCTCGTCGAGCCGCTGAAGCTCGACCATCCGGCGATAGTCCGGGCAGGTGTTGTACAGCTCGTGATGCGAACCGACCGCCGCGACCCTTCCGTCGTCGAGGAACAGGATCTTGTCCATGTCCTCGATGGTCGAAATGCGGTGTGCGATCAGGATCGTCGTCTTGCCCGCGCGCAGCTTTTTCAGGTTTTCGAGAATGACCTTTTCGGTCTTCACGTCGACGGCGGAGACCGAATCGTCTAAGATCAGGATCGCCGCGTCCTTCATCAGCGCCCGCGCGATCGAGATGCGCTGCTTCTGTCCGCCCGACACCGTGACGCCGCGTTCGCCGAGCACCGTCGCGTATTTCTCCGGGAACTCGTCGATGTTGTCATGCACGTCCGCCATCTTCGCCGCTTCGATCACCGCCGCTTCGTCGTCGTTCTCGGACGCGAAGGCGATGTTCGTGCGGATCGTGTCGCTGAACAGGAAGTTGTCCTGCGGCACATAGGCGGCGTATTTGCGCACGGTTTTGATCGGAATGTCGTTCACGTCCCGTCCGTCGAGGAAGACCGTTCCGTCGGGAACGTTGTAGGTGCGTAAAATCAGGTCGACGAGCGTCGTCTTGCCCGCGCCGGTCTTGCCGATCACGCCGACGCTTTCGCCCGGCCTGATCGAAAAGGACACGTCGGACAGCACGTCGAACTCGCCGCCGGGATAGCGGAAGGTCAGATCCTTAAACTCGATGCCGCCTTTTAACGGCTCGCCTTCGGTCAGACCCGGACGGTCCACCACGTCTGGAACGGCGTCGAGCAGCTCTCCGATGCGGTCGAGCGACGCTTTTCCGCGCGAGCGCATTTCGATCAGCTGCGACACCGCCATGACCGGCCAGACGATCGCCGTGAAATAACCGATGAACTCGACGAGCTGTCCCGCGTTGAAGACGCCCTCATGCACCAGCCATCCGCCGTAGCCGAGGATGATGCAGATGACCGATTCGACGAACAGCGTGACCGAGATGTTCAGAAGCACCGACGCCTTCGTGTAGTCGATGTTCGCGTTTTCGTTGTCCTTGTTGAGACGGCGGAACGCCGCAAGCTCGGCGGCTTCCTTGACGAACGCCTTGATGACGGCGATGCCCGAAAAGCTCTCCTGCGCGAAATCGGACAGGTTCGAGAAGGCTTCCTGACGGGTGCGCCACTTTTTCATCATGGTCTTGCCGACGATCGTGGCGGCGGTCATCAGAAACGCCATCGGGATCAGCGAAAACAGCGTGAGCAGCAGATTCATCCGCGCCATTTTGACAATGGCGAGCGAACCGAGAAAGAGCGCGTCGCAGAATTCCATCACGCCCGAACCGAAGCAGTCCTGCACGGTCTCAAGGTCGTTGGTGAACAGCGACATCAGCGTGCCGACCTTGTTGACCTGATAATACTGCTGGGACAGGTCCTTGCAGCGGTCGAACATCCGGCCGCGCAGATCGGTCTCGACCTTGATCGCCGAACCGAAGAAGCAGATTCGCCATGTGAAGCGTCCGACGACGAGCATCAGAATGACAAAGATCATCGGCAGACAGATGTGGTCGAGCAGAAAATCCATGTCGAACGGCAGAAGCGCGCCGTCCAGCTCGACCACGCCGTCGTTGATGCCGTTGACCGTCATTTTATACAGCTCCGGCACGACCAGCTGGAAGTAGTCGACGACGATCAGCGCTGCCAGACCGAGCAGCAGCGCGGGCGCGTGTTTCAGATAATATCGGTTGATATGTTTGCCAAATAACAGAATGATCCTCTCCCTTCCCTTTGCGCTTTTAGTCGATTGTAAAACTTCGTTTTACAATCGGTACTCGCGCTTATCGCCGATGCCAAAAACTTCGTTTCTGGCATCTCCCCTCGGCGCGAGGGCTCGCCCTGGCTCGCCTTAGAGGTGTTTTTATGTCGGCAAAGCCGACATAAAAACGGATTTTATTAAAACGTTTGTTATCTCAAAGCATTAAACAATCGACTATTTGCGCTTCGACCATTATAGCACATTCCCCGTCAAAAATCAAGTCTTGCGCACGCGGTTTCCGTCATAAAATTGCACGAATCATCTTGCATCTTTTTCCAAAGTGTGCTATAATAAACCCAAACGGCAGAGGACGGAAGTCCTTTGTCTCAAATTTGAAATCTTCATTAATTATAATTAAGGAGTCTCGTCATGAAACAGATCGTCTTCACGCGCTTGAACACTGCCGAGCTGCTCGAAGTACCCAGGCGTCTTCCGGGCGACAACGAGGTCTGCGTCAAAACGATGGTCAGCACCATCAGCTGCGGAACCGAACGCGCCAACATCACCGGAAACCTCAACATCGCAGGTCAGGCGCCGCCTCAGAAGGAAGCGAAATTCCCGCGCTACGGCGGTTACAGCAGCGCCGGTTACGTCGTCGCCAAGGGCAAGAACGTGCAGAGCGTCGAGATCGGCGACCGCGTGGTCGTTTACTGGGGTCAGCACAAGCAGTACAACACGATCAATGAATACAACGTCGTCAAGATCACCGACGACCGCATCAGCTTCTCCGAAGCCGCCATCAGCTTCATCGGCACGTTCCCGCTCGCAGCCGTCCGCAAGACGCGCGTCGAAGCGGGCGAAAACGCGCTGGTCATGGCACTCGGCATTCTCGGTCAGCTCGCCGTGCAGTTCATGCACGTCTCCGGCGCCTGCCCGGTCATCGCCGCCGACCCGGTCGAAGGCCGCCGCCGTGAAGCGCTCCGCCGCGGCGCGGACTATGCGCTCGACCCGCTCGCACCCGGCTTCGCCGAGAAGGTCAGGGAACTGACCGACGGCGGCGTCAACGCCTGCATCGAAGTCACCGGCGTGGGCGCGGGCTTTGACGAAGCGCTCGACTGCATGGCAAAATTCGGACGCATCGCGCTGCTTGGCTGTACGCGCGACCCGAACTTCACCATCGACTACTACCGCAAGATCCACTGCCCCGGCATCACGGTCATCGGCGCACACACCCGCGCGCGTCCCGATTATGAGTCGCACGACGGCTATTTCACGCACCGCGACGACATCAAGGCGATCCTCAAGCTCTGCGCGGGCGGCCGCGTCAACCTGAAGGACATCGTCGGCGAGGTCGATTCGCCCGAGGACTGCACCGAGGTCTACGACCGCATGATCCACGACCGCGACTTCCCGACCGTCACCCAGTTCGACTGGACGCGCATCGAGGACAGCGAAAACTGAGCGGGACTTCAACCGCTTTTCGGAATCGACAGGAGACCGGCTATGAAAAGTCAAGAGGAAAATGAAAGATTTTCCGGAGAAATTTTCTGAGGCTGAAAAGGGGTATTGTCACGCAGGAGTTTGAAGATAACGCGAACGAGCTTGTGTGCGACATGACCGAGGGCACCATAATGATTGAGTCCCTGAGAGCGTTTCAGGTTGTAGTAATCTGAAAAAGTCTGATCGTGGAGAGTCAATTGCCATGCGGCATTGATCAAGGCATAGCGAAGCGTCTTGGAACCGCGTTTGGACATTTTGGTGGATTTG